>JASLJB010000083.1 GCA_030152605.1 Acinetobacter sp.
TTGCTCCAACATGAACTGAACGCCATTTAGATCTAAATATAAAAAATGTTCTTCAGGCCGTTGATACATCACGTCAAAGCCAACGAGATCAACCCAAAATCTCTGGCTGTGCTTTAAGTTGGTGACGATCAGTTCAGGGACAAGTGTATTCCACTTCATAAGTATTCATTTCCAAGTGTCAGATGATTGCACTGTTTGAGCCTAGTAGCGATTGGCTAATAGATGATGAAATAATTGAAAATAAAAAAATATTTAAGAATTTAGGCGAATAGACTTCAATGTATAATTGTGTATATTTCAAGCAAATAATTGAAGTTAGGTCATATTTTAAGATGGATCAGAAAAAATGGAATAAAAAAGATTTTAAAATTAGCGTTTTCATTTCTGCCTTGTTCGCGACAATGATGTTTGGCGTTGCTGTAGGCGTAGAAACCTTTCTGGATCACCAACCAGGAATGGTTGGCTCAAAAAAAAATGTGATTTTTTATATGATTGTTTGCATTATGATAAATACGATTTGTAGCTTCATTGCACTCAATAAATGGTCTGAGAGAATAGGGTCTTGCCTTGTCAATTTACCCCTGTTGATATTTTTTATTGGGGTGTATTACTTTATATTTGGGGGAATTTAGGGGAAATAAAAACATTTAAGCTTGATCTGATTGTACTTTGGCCACTTGGCTTATGCCTTTTACTCGAGCGATCACGCCAAGTGCATGCGCGCGTTCGGCAGGATCATTTTCTTCAAGCACCATATTGAGATACATCGCTATATCTTCTTGAGTGTGAAGCGCTTCTGCCATGTCAAAGTGAGGGAGATCAGTAACTTTAACCATATTCTCAATCCTCTAAAGTTTTAGATCATTCAACAGCCCGATCAATATCGCGATGCTGTTTTTAATTTGAATTTTTAAAATATCACTCTTTGTCGATTGTGTATCCAGTCGAATACACAATCAAGCCATGTATACCAAGTTTTTTGTATCAACCACATTCGCCTTAATCAAGCACAACGGTTTCAGGCGGAGATACGCTCTGGTGTTGTGTCGGTCCGCTATATTTTTCAATAAACTGAATCGTGCTACTTTTCAGCGCTGCCAAGGCCAGTGGCTCGACCGGATAATGTCCGCCTTCGGGCAGGATCACCACTTCAAAAGGCACTTTCAGTTGATCGAGTACGGGTTGGCTCGAAGCCAATGGCGTCCACTGATCTTGGGCGGGTTGGGTGAGTAGGACAGGGCTGTGCTGTAGGGCGGAGATGTCGGTTTTGGGCTGATAGTTCAGATAGCTGTTGAGGAAGCCAATGCTCATGGCATTGCCGGCTGAGGTCTTGTCAGCAAGCATAATTTTTAAGGCCACCGGATCATTGCTGAGCAGCTTCATTTTTGAAACCCAACGCATCGGCAGACGCAGATTCTTTAAAGGGGTTTTGGCGCTGACTTTCAGTGCGGGGAGGCTGACGCCACTTAAACCACTAAAACGCATGGTACTTTTTTTGACGCTCAGATGGCGCTGATCTAGAAAGGTCATGCCGATCACGCCACGCACATTCGGGTTTTGCATCGCAGTATGTAGGCTCAACATGCCACCGGCAGAGAGGCCATAGAGAAAAATCGGTCGTGAATCCTTGGCCGCCTCGCGATCGACAAAGTCACTCAGTGCCTGCACCCAATCATCATAAGTAATCTGTTTGGGCTTGGAAACTTGGGTCAGGCCATAGCCGGGCAGATCCGGTGCAAGGGTTTCATAACCCGACTGCGCCAAGGGATGACCCAAGATCAGGCTGAGCTGACGACCATTGGTGCCGACCCCATGCACCAAGATCACTTTGGCATGCGCTTTGGTGTTGGGGTAGGCGTCGACATGGATCTGATGTGCGCGCCAAGGCCAAAAATATTCTTGTGGGGCGCTGGCCGGGGTGAGTTGATATTGCAGCGGTAATTGTTGTTGGAGTTGTTGCCATGCCGCTTGTTGGGTGTAAAAGGTTTTTTCTTTGCTCGCAGACCAAGTGCTCGGGCTAAGCAACAAACTCAGGCTGATCAGAATAGTTTTTAATTTTATCTTCATCGGTGCAGTCTTCGTGGGTTGATAGGTTTGCTTTGAGCCTAATCTGAGGAGCAAAAAAGTCGGTTTAAATTTGTGAGGATGTTCAAGCATCTGAGCATATCAGCGCGCTGATCAGGGCTAAGTTGTTGAATGATCGATAAGAATTTGCTCTCACCATTGATCGAAAATATACACAGACCTCTCCATGTGGATGCCGATCGTGGCGCATTTTGAAAAATCAATATTGGGTGTTTTTTCAGCGCCAACCTGAGTGTAATTCATGTTAGAATGAGCGCCTTTCATGTTCGGTCGTTCTGACCAGCACATTTACCCCCAAATTGAGATGATTTACATGTCTACTGCATATACCGCTCAGACTGCGCCGAAGGCATTGTTTGACTACGACAAATATTGGGCATCCTGCTTTGAGCCCGCCCCATTTTTGCCGATGTCTCGTGCTGAAATGGACCAGCTCGGTTGGGATGCATGTGACTTTATCTTGGTCTGTGGCGATGCCTATATCGATCATCCATCTTTTGTGTCTGGCATTATCGGGCGTACCCTTGAAGCCCAAGGCTTTCGCGTCGGTATCATTGCCCAACCGGATTGGACCGATGTCGAGGCCTTCCGTGTGCTGGGTCAACCGACACTGGCATGGGGGGTGACCGCAGGCAATATGGATTCGATGATCAACCGCTATACGGCGGATCGAAAAATTCGTTCTGATGATGCCTATTCTCCAGATAATCAACCGAATAAACGCCCCGATCGTGCTGCCACCGTGTATTGCCAACGGGTGCGTGAAGCCTATCCAGACACGCCGGTGTTGCTCGGCGGGATCGAAGCCTCGCTACGTCGTATCGCGCATTATGATTACTGGTCGGACAAAGTCCGCCGTTCAGTATTGATGGATTCCAAAGCGGATTTGTTAATGTATGGCAATGGCGAACGCTCGATCGTGGAAGTGATGCACCGTTTGGCCAAGGGCGAGAAGATTACCGAGATCACCGATGTGCGTGGTACGGCCTTTATCGTCAATAAACACAACCGCGCTTCTAAGGCCAAATTTGTCGAAATCGCCTCAAACAACGTTGATGCTGTGGGCCGTGTCGACCCGATTATCAACCCTTATGTCATGACCGAAGATCTCGATGGTTGTGAGATCGAAAAAGACAAAGGCAATAGCCTGACCCAATATCAGAACTTCCAAAAAGAATTGGTCAGTCAGCCGATCGTGCGTGCAGGGGATGACTTAGACGCGGATACGCAAATCGTGCAGTTACAGCCTGCACCGAGCCGCGCCATCAAGCATAAACTGCCGCCACGTGAATTTGCGGTGATTCGTCTGCCGGACTTTGAACAAGTGGCCAGCGATCCAGTGCTTTATGCACATGCCAACCGTATTTTGCATTTGGAAACCAATCCCGGCAATGCGCGTGCCTTGGTGCAGCGCCATGCAGAACGTGATGTGTGGCTGAATGCACCACCGATTCCACTAACCACCGAAGAAATGGACTATGTGTTTGACTTGCCCTATGCACGTCTACCACATCCTGCCTATGCCGATGCACGTTTCCCAGCCTTCGATATGATCAAGTTTTCGGTCAATATCATGCGCGGTTGTTTCGGGGGCTGTACCTTCTGTTCGATCACTGAACATGAGGGGCGGATTATCCAGAACCGTTCTGAAGATTCAATCCTGCGTGAAATCGAAAAAATTCGTGATACCGCACCGGGCTTTACCGGCATTATTTCCGATCTGGGTGGCCCAACCGCCAACATGTATCGCTTGCACTGTAACGATCCTGAGATCGAAAAGAACTGTCGTAAACCGTCTTGCGTGTTCCCGGGCGTGTGCCAAAACTTACACACCGATCATGCACCATTGACCCAACTGTATCGTGATGCACGCGCGATTCCGGGGATCAAAAAGATCCTGATCGGTTCAGGCCTACGCTATGACTTGGCGGTACTCAATCCTGAATACGTCAAAGAGTTGGTGCAGCATCATGTTGGGGGCTATTTAAAAATCGCGCCTGAGCATACCGAAAAAGGCCCATTGAACAAAATGATGAAGCCTGGCATCGGGACTTATGACCGCTTTAAACAGATGTTTGATCGTTTCAGTAAAGAAGCCGGCAAAGAGCAATATCTGATCCCGTATTTTATTGCGGCGCATCCGGGTACCACTGACTATGACATGATGAACTTGGCGATTTGGCTGAAGAAAAATGGTTTCCGTGCCGATCAGGTGCAGACCTTCTATCCATCACCGATGGCCACCGCCACCACCATGTATCACACCTTGAAAAACCCGCTGGCCAAAGTGGCGCGTTATACCGAAGATGTGGATATCGTCAAAGGCGATAAACGTCGTCGTTTACATAAAGCCTTCTTGCGCTACCATGATGCCAATAACTGGCCGTTGTTGCGCCAAGCACTCAAAGACATGGGCCGTGCAGATTTGATCGGGAACTCCAAGCATCATTTGATCCCGACCTATCAGCCGCAAAGTGTGGAAGGGGACTATAAGGCCGCGCGTAAAAAGAATTCGAGTGTTTCGGGGGATTCGCAAAAACGTCAAGGCGATCACCGCGCAGCACAAGCGACATCGCGTCGTCCGCAAAAAGGTCAGCTCTTGACCCAACACACTGGTCTGCCGCCACGTGAAACTGGGGCAGGTCAAAGTCCTGCAAAAAATAAGAGCAAATCAAGCGCGAAACCGAAGCAAAAAAGTCATCGTTAAATCCATGTGCTGATTCGGCGCTCTGCTGAATGAGTTCTCTGCTGAAAAAACCTGCCACACATCGGCAGGTTTTTTTAGTTTCTGTTGAGGATATGTTGAGGGTCGGGCTCTCAACTGCTTTACATCCGCTGTTCGGCATCGGTGTGGTGTGGGGAGCGAGATCGTTGCTGCCCTGGCTTGTTCAAGGCAAAATATTGACAAGCTTGTGTTACAGCATGGAGCATTCTAAGTTGTAACAAAAGTTTGGTGTTGACTGTGTTTAAGATCGGCCTGAATTGTAGATCAGTGTTATATGGGCATATCTTGGGTGTGATATAAGCAGTATTTTTTCTTGTTACCTCCAAACTGAGGTGATTTGCAATA
>JASLJB010000108.1 GCA_030152605.1 Acinetobacter sp.
AGCACAATTTAATTTAGCCGTATCTTATGAAAAAGGAATCGGTGTTGAGCAAAATAAGCACAAAGCTTTTGAACTTTATAGCAAAGCCGCAGATCAAAATTTTGCAGAAGCACAAATTAACTTGGGAACGATGTATTTTAACGGAGAGGGTGTGCCTAAAGATGAACATAAAGCTTTGGCATTATTTACCAAAGCGGCTGAGCAAAATCTCCCCGTTGCACAGAATAATTTGAGCTATCTCTATACCAACGTCTTTCATGACCCAGAAAAAGCGCAGTATTGGTCTCAAAAAGCCATTGAGAATGGATATAAAGACGACTGATGATAGAGAAAACCCAACGCTTTTATAGCTTCACGTATATTGACCCTATTTGAATATAGGATGGCGTCGATATCCTGTTACGTCGGCGTCGCATTGAAATCAGCTTAGCTTGAGGGAATATCCAGCACACCACGTTTGATTTGATCACGCTCGATCGACTCGAATAAGGCTTTGAAATTGCCTTCACCAAAACCATCGTCATCTTTGCGTTGGATAAACTCAAAAAATACTGGCCCGAGCATATTTTCTGAGAAAATTTGCAATAAGAGGCGTTTCTCACCATTTTGAGTATTGCCATCTAATAAGATGCCGCGTTTCTGTAATTCTTCTGTGGGTTCGCCGTGATCGGGTAAGCGCTCCGGTAGCATGTCATAATAGGTGCTCGGTGGTGGGGTCATAAATTTGGCCCCCAACGCTTTTAACTGATCCCAAGTCTTAATCAAGTCATCGGTAATAAATGCAATATGTTGAATACCTTCGCCGTTAAACCTGCTGAGGAATTCTGCAATCTGACCATTACCTTTTTCAGAGTCTTCATTCAGTGGTATGCGGATCTTTCCATCAGGGGCCGTTAATGCTTTTGAGGTCAGTCCGGTATATTCACCTTTGATATCGAAATAACGAATTTCTTGGAAATTAAAAATTCGGCCGTAAAAATCAGACCAATATTGCATGCGACCACGATAGACATTATGCGTGAGGTGATCGATTTCTTTTAATCCAGTCCCCACGGGTTGTAAATCTACACCGTCATAGAATACAAAGTCGCTTTGATAAATATCGCGATCTACCAAAAATATAGGTGCGCCACCGATGCCCTTAATCGCAGGGATATTTAACTCCATCGGCCCAATTGGGGAATGGATCGGCTCTGCACCCAATTCGATCGCCTTGTGAAATGCTTTGGCCGCATCCTGTGTTCTAAATCCCATCGCACAGGCGGAAGGACCATGCTCTTTAAAAAAGTAGGCGGCATAGGACTCGGGTTGATAATTGACAATAATATTAATCTGACCCTGACGCCATAAATAAACATTTTTAGATTTATGTTTGGCGACTTGAGTAAAGCCAATGCTTTGGAAAATGCTGTCGAGCTCTCCTTGCTTAGATACGAATTCAATAAATTCAAATCCACACAATTCGAGTGGGTTGGCTGGCTTATTCATAGAACATCCTCGTTGATTTCACTGCAATCCGATTGCATGGTCTTAGGTGGTCGGTCTCAGGTGGTCGGTCTTAGGTCTTGATCGCTCATTTTGCCGCTAGCTCATCTGCGTGCAAGAAATGCGTGTGTTGAGGGGCGCGTTTGGTTTTGCTCCATTGTTCAAGCATGTCTTGTTTTAATTCGTCAGTGATCATGGCGATTTTTTCGGGTGCATGCGCATCATCATAGACCAGCTCTAAACGATGACCATTGGGATCGAAGAAGTAAATTGAGTGGAAAATACCGTGATTGGTAATGCCTAATACAGATACGCCATTGGCTTCTAAATGCGCTTTGGCTGCGATCAGTGCGGCACGATCTTTGACTTTAAATGCAATGTGCTGCACCCATTCTGGGGTGTTTGGGTCACGTCCCATCTCGGGTTGTGTCGGCAGTTCAAAGAAGGCCAGTACATTGCCGTGACCTGCATCTAAAAACAAATGCATATAGGGATCAAAGGCTTTGGTTGAAGGGACATGGTCTTCGGCAAAGGCCAAGATAAAGTCCATATTGAGGTTGCGTTTATACCATTGCACGGTTTCTTGGGCATCCTTGCAACGATAGGCCACGTGGTGAATCTTTTCGATTTGAATCGTCATGATGGCATCCTTTTATATTTTATTCGGCATCCTGCTGCGCATCCGGTGCAGCATTTTGAAATGCGCTCAGCCTATTGCAATGCGCATAAATTGATTCGATTTTCGGATAGTCCGTCAAATCAATATTGAAACGTTTTGCATTATAGATCTGGGGGATTAAGCAACAGTCCGCCAAGCTTGCGGCGTCACCAAAGCAAAACTGTGCATTTGAATCCTGAAGTTGTAGTTCCAAGCCCTTGAGTCCGACACTGATCCAGTGTTGATACCAGCTGTTTCTCTGTGTTTCTGTACATGCCAAAGGCGCTTTTAAATACTTTAAAACCCGTAAGTTGTTCAATGGATGAATATCACAGGCAATGCTGTGACTAAAGGCTCGGATGAGTGCACGTTGTCTTAGATCCTGCGGCAGTAACGCTGTTCCGGCATATCGTTCTTCTAAATACTCTAAAATGCTCAAAGATTGGGTCAGTACAAACTCACCTTGATCATCATGTTCCACCCAAGTCGGTACCAGTCCAGTGGGATGCAGCTGTCGATAGGCGTGACGATGTTGATCCTTTTTCAGCAAATGCACAGGGATGATCTCAGCATCCAAACCTTTTAGATTCAAAGCGATCCGTACTCGATAGGCTGCTGAGCTGCGGAAATAACTATACAGTTTCATCGCTGCTGTCCTTGGCCTGAGGCTGTAGCACGCTTGAATCAGAAAATTTAAACTGGCGTGCAGGCAGTATTTTTCCTGAGACTTCACCAAAGCCAATACGTAAGCCATCCTTTTCACAGTAGCCACGCATCACCACACTGTCGCCATCTTCGAGAAAACACCGCTGTTGTTGATCGGGCAAACTGAGCGGACGCGTCGCATTCCATGTCAGTTCTAACAATGAACCATAAGCGTCTGGTGTCGGACCTGAAATAGTCCCTGAGCCAAGTAAATCGCCGACTTGAACATTACATCCTGCAATGGTGTGATGGGTCAGTTGCTGCGCCATCGACCAATACATATATTTAAAGTTGGTGTGGCAGATCGGATGCGCACTTTGCGCATGCGCGGTTTTGAGCGCGACACTGAGATGAATGTCATAACTGTTGTTGCTGTGGTCTTCAGCCAAGTAGGCCAGCGGGGCGGGATCTTGGATCGGTGAGTTGGTCTTAAAGGGTTCGAGTGCGTCGAGCGTCACGATCCACGGCGAGATCGAGGAGGCAAAGGTTTTGGCATTAAACGGACCCAAGGGCACGTATTCCCATTGTTGTAAATCCCGTGCTGACCAATCATTAAATAACACCATGCCAAAGATATGCGTCCAAGCATCTTCAATGGCAATCGGCTCGCCCAATGCGTTGGCTTTGCCAATGATGAAGCCGGTTTCAAGTTCAAAATCCAGTTTACGACTTGCTGCAAAAATGGGACGTGCTTGATCGGGCAGTTTGATTTGACCCGAAGGGCGAACAATATCAGTGCCACTCACAATCACTGAGCTGGCACGACCATTATAGGCCACGGGCAGTTCCGACCAGTTTGCCAGCAAGGCATTTTGGGGATCACGGAACATACTGCCCACGTTGGTCGCATGTTCTTTGGATGAGTAGAAATCGGTATAGCCCGGGATCTGAACCGGGAGGTGTAGATAAACATCACTTTGCTTGATCAATACCTGCTGACATAAAGCCGGATCGTCCCTGAGTCTGGGATTGTCCGCACTGAATAAATCTTGCAATTCGTGGCGGACTTTTAGCCAGTTGGCTTTTCCTGAGCCAATAAACTTGTTCAAGGTAGCTTGGTCAAAGTAGTGCTGATTCGGCTCGATCTGTAAAAAACCGTGCGCTTCCAAGGCCGCCATATTGATGACCCAATCACCCAAGGCCACACCCACAGCGCGTGGCCCGTTTGCGGCGAGACTAAAAACACCATAGGGCAAGTTTTGGATCGGAAAATCTGAGTCAGGCGCAACGTCAATAAACGACTTGAGTAGCTTACTTTGGGTCATCGATACATTCCTTGTATTGAGGGACAAACATCGCGATGCGATGGCAACTTTAGACTGCATAAATACTGAGCATGTTTTTCATCATACTCAATTTACCCGATAACGCAATACGTAATTTAATTATGTATTGCGTAATTTGGTTGATGCAGGCATGCTAGAGCCTGTTGACAATTCATCAATGAATGCCCAACAGCCCCTAGGCTTATCACTTTGAAAATATGAGCATTCACGTAGAATAGATCCGTATAAAATCAGCATTACAATGAGAGTCAAAATTCATGTCGGAAGAAAAAATCCAAGGCGGTGTGCAGTCGCTAGAAGTGGGTCTGCATGTGTTGGATGCCTTGATCGCACATCGACAACCATTGATGTTGAAGCAGTTGGCAGAAACATTGGACATGCATCCCGCAAAAGTTCATCGCTATGTGGTCAGCTTAGTCCGTATGCGATACGCCAAACAGCAGGATGACGGACGTTATACGCTCGGCGATCAAGCTTGGCGTTTGGGACTGAATTGTATTCAGCGTACCGATATGATCCAAGCCGCACAGCCGATGATTTATGCGCTGCATGATAAAATTGACTGTGGTTTGCAGATCAGTAAATGGACGGCGCAAGGCCCTTTGATCGTGCAGAGCATTGAACCCCATCAGCCGATATCAGTGATTACCCGAGTCGGCTCCATCATGCCAATGCTGAATTCTGCATCTGGGCGTGCCTATGCGGCGTTTATGCCCGAGCAGGTGATAAAACCGTTGCTTGAACAAGAGTGGCAGTTAAAAAAAATACAGGGCATCGCCGTGTATCCGAGCAACTGGCAGGAATTTCTCCTACTCAAGCAAGAGATTAGAGAGCGTGGTGTGGCGACTGTTTCCGGTGATATGTTGATCGGAATCAATGCACTATGCGCACCAGTGTTTAATATGCATGGTGAAATTGAGTTCTGTATCGCTGCGCTAGGCGGGGAGGCACAGTTGCCGGTCGATGCTGAGCATGAAAAGGTCCAAGCTTTAAAAGCCACTGCACAGGCACTCACGGCATATATGACAACGGTCTAATGAGACTAGGCTTGTGCAATCGAAGCTGCTTTGTTGTTGGTTCAGTAAATCTTGGCCCATCTCAATGCTGGCAGATCAGCACTTTTTTGATAAAAAAAGCCATTTCATCCGCAAATGAAATGGCTTGGAAAACCGGTGAATCGGGGACTGCGCTAAACCGCATGATCAGGTTTAGCGTGGCTCCGAATTATTTTGATGTAGCGGCGGACTGTTGCTCGGCTTGGATCGCAGTGAGGGCGATGGTAAACACGATATCGTCCACCAAGGCACCACGTGACAAGTCGTTGACCGGTTTGTTGAGACCTTGCAACATTGGGCCGACACTGACCACATTGGCTGCACGTTGTACCGCTTTGTAGGTGGTGTTACCGGTGTTGAGATCTGGGAAGATAAACACATTGGCACGACCTGCGACTGGAGAGTCTGGCGCTTTAGAGCGACCGACACTTTCAACCGACGCTGCATCGTACTGTAATGGCCCATCAATCAAGAGATCAGGACGGCGTTTCTTGGCGATTTCAGTCGCTTCACGCACCTTGTCCACATCAACCCCTGTGCCTGAAGAACCGGTTGAATACGAGATCATGGCAATACGCGGCTCTAAACCAAAGGCTTTGGCAGAGTCGGCAGATTGGATCGCGATTTCAGCCAGTTGTTCCGCGTTTGGATCTGGGTTAATCGCGCAGTCACCGTAAACGTAGACTTCGTCAGGCAACAACATAAAGAACACCGAAGACACCAATGAGTATTCAGGGGCCGTCTTGATCAATTGAAACGCCGGACGCACGGTATTGGCGGTGGTATGTACCGCGCCAGAGACTAAGCCATCGACTTGATCCATAGCCAACATCATGGTGCCCATGACCACGGTGTCTTGTAGCTGCTCATCGGCTTGGGCGTCGTTAACTTTACCTTTACGGCGTGCAACCATGTCGGCCACATATTGGCTGCGGATCAGATCAGGATCGATAATTTCAAGATCCTGCGGCAGTTCGATGTTACGTGCTTTGGCGATCGCAAATACTGCTTCAGGTTTGGCCAGTAATACACAGTTGGCGATGCCACGCGCTTGGCAAATTGCTGCGGCTTGAATGGTACGTGGCTCATCACCCTCAGGCAGCACGATGCGTTTTTTCGCCGCAATCGACTTCTGTACCAACTCATGACGGAATGCCGATGGGGATAAGCGTGGCTGATAGTCACCATTGACCATTTGGGTCAACCAGTCGATATCGATATGGCTGGAGACAAAACGCGTAACTTGCTCGGCACGGACGGTGTCATCGACCGGAATTTCATTGCTGAGATTGGCCAGTTGTAATGCGGTTTCCAGTGGGCTGAGTGGGGTATGCAAGATCGGCAAACCGAGCTGCAATGCCGACTGACAGAACTCAAGTGCCAAAGCATTCGGGACGTGGTGTTCAGTCAAGATCAGACCCGCCAATGGAATCCCATTGCTGGTAGCGACACTACTCGCCAACAACACATCAATACGGTCTGAGGCACAGATCAGCAGCTCACCGGCCACAAACTTATCCAGTTCATATTCGATATTGGCTGAGATCAGACTGCTATGAATCACACGGCGATAGTCTGCTTTACCGCGGTTGATCCATGAAGCATGTATTTGCGCCGGTAAGTCTGAGACACGTGGCACACTCAGGGTATTACTGAATGGCACCATCCCAATGATCGGAAGTTCTGCCGTGCCGATATGGGCATGGGTCTTTTGGATCTCTTGGCTAAACTTCGCCAACTCATCAGTCAAACGTAAGTCCGGCTGTAAGGTCACCGGAATCTGCGCGCATTCTTCCGAAAGGCCACGGGTACGCATAAACAGTACCCCGAGGATCCGCGAGGCCGAGGCAGCACGGAACTGGCGTAGTTGGGTTTCGACTTTTTCAGCACTGTAAACCGGTTGTTGAATATCGGCATTGCTGACGATGATCACTTGCGCATCCAAAGCCTGCGCCAATGCCGCATTGATTTCACTGGCAAAGCTGTCACGCGCGTTCGGCACCAAGCCTTCGACGATGGTCAGGGCATGTGATTTGGCGATTTGACGATGCAAATGTACCGCTTGCTCAAGCAGCTCATCACGTTCACCACAGTTCAGTTGCTGCAACAACTGTGCGTAGGCGATCGGCTCGACGGTATTTGACTGAGTTAAATGGCGGAAAATCGCAGTACTGCGATCGGCGTCTTCATGACTTTCTTGCGAGAAGGGCTTGAGAAATCCTGCTTTTAAACCTTGACATTCCAAGGCATAAATCAAGCCTAAACATGCAGAAGTGAGACCAACGCCTTCACCGGTAGGAACTAATAAAATCGTTTTCATAAATAATTCTTAAAATTGGGTCTTAACATGTCAGTGTGAAAACGTTAAGACTAAAAAGTCAGCCTTAACGTTTAAATCAATGCAACTGGCGCAGAGAGGGCGTGGTATTAAGCCAATGCTGCATCGGCTTCAGATAGCGCTTGCTGAGTCGGTGCCTGATCGACCACAGAACGGGTTTCTTGGGCAATACGACCTTCTTCATCCGTCGGTACCACCCAGATTTGTGGGCCTGTTCCGGCATCAATACGACCTTCCGTACCACGCTTTAACGCATTGTTGTTGGATAGACTAAGGTTAAAGCCAAAATGTGGCAAATAAGATAATGTTTTTTCACGAATATACGCCGAGTTCTCGCCGATGCCACCGGTAAAGGCCAGACCATCGATGCGAGGTAGACTGCAGCTTAAGCCTGACAATGACTTCGCCAAGCGGTAGCAGAACACTTCGATGGCGAGAGTTGCATCTTGATTGCCTTGTTCTGAGGCTTCGATCAAGGTGCGCATGTCATTGGAGAGTTCAGACAGACCCAGCAAGCCACTTTCACTGTTGAGCATTTTGTCGATTTTTTTCAAATCCCAGCCCAAGTTATTGGCCAAGAAGCTGTGCATGCTCGGATCTACATCACCACTGCGCGTGCCCATCACCACACCTTCAAGTGGGGTCAGACCCATTGAGGTATCCAAGCTTTCACCGTTCCAGACTGCGCAAGTCGAGCTACCGTTGCCCAAGTGTGCGGTGAGCCAGCCGCCTTGTTTAAATTGACCGGCGAGATCAGAGGCGCGATCAGAAACATAAGCATGGCTGGTGCCGTGGAAACCATAGCGACGCACATTGTGCTCAGTATATAAATACTTTGGCACCGCATAGCGATAGGCATGAGCCGGCATGGTTTGGTGGAATGCGGTATCAAATACCGCCACTTGTGGAAGTTCAGGGAACAGACGCATGGTGGCATCGATCCCGATCAAGTGTGCAGGGTTGTGAAGTGGGGCCAATGGCGTAGCTTCACGAATACGTTCGATAATTTCAGGTGTGAGGCGTTCGGCCTTGGTCAATTTGCCGCCGTGCACCACACGGTGACCGATGGCTTGAGGACGATACTGTGACAAACGATTTAAAATGGTTTCGAGTGCTTTGGCATGATCTGCATAAGCGATATCGAGATCCAAAGGCACACCGCCTGCGGTAATCCCTTTGACACGTGCTTCAGCAGTCCCTAAGTTTTCTGCCAGACCATAGATTCGATCTTCGCGACGGTCAGAGACAAGCGCATATTTGATAGAAGAAGAACCGCAATTGATTACTAGTACTGAAGTAGACACGTTGAATTACCCAATTTATTAGCTGTGGTGAGTCGTCCTTGCTCAACTGTTTGCTCTA
>JASLJB010000183.1 GCA_030152605.1 Acinetobacter sp.
TTTTTACTTAACATTCAAATTATTTTGGGCTTAGGGCTTAGGGCTGAGGGCTTAGGGCTGAGGGCTGAGGGCTGAGGGCTGAGGGCTGAGGGCTATTGGTTATTAGGAGAAGCCTGGCCAGATCCGCGAACTGAGATCTAATTGTATGCCTGACAGGTATCACAAACTGGTATCACAAATACAAAGTGCCAAAACCAAACTAATATTACAGCGAGGTTTTGGACTAATCATCCACAACTGAAAATAAAGCTCAATACCGGCGGGTATTGAGCTTGGATGATTTAATTACTGTGCTCGGCCGCATTCACCTCGACTTGTTGCACTTCGAAGTTCGGTGGGCTGAGTACGGTTTTTTGTAGCGTGTCGGCCAGTTCTGGATAGTCGAGGGTGTAGTGCAGACCACGTGACTCTTTACGCTGCATGGCACAGCGCACGATCATCTCTGAAACCAAGACCAAATTACGCAGCTCAATCAAGTTTTTACTGACATGGTAGCCTTGGTAATACTCGGTAATTTCGGCTTTAAGCATCTCGATCCGATGCAGCGCGCGCTCTAAACGTTTGGTGGTACGCACGATACCGACATAGTTCCACATGGTGGCGCGGAGCTCATCCCAGTTCTGCAAGATCACCACTTCCTCATCGGCATTGCTGACCTGTGAAGTATCCCAAGCCGGAATCGCAGGCAGTTGCACATTGGGGTCAAACTGCTGTTGGATATGCGTGGCGGCACTCATGCCATAGACAAAGCACTCTAACAGCGAGTTACTCGCCATACGATTGGCGCCGTGTAGACCGGTATAGGCAGTTTCGCCGATGGCATACAGTCCGGGCAAATCAGTTTGACTGTGCTCATCCACCATCACCCCACCACAGGTATAGTGCGCCGCAGGTACCACCGGGATCATATCTTGGGTGATGTCGATGCCCAGTTCGAGTAGCTTGGCATACAGGGTCGGGAAGTGCTCAATCACAAACTCTGCCGGTTGGTGGCGAATGTCGAGCCAGACATGTCGGATACCCAAACGCTTGATTTCATAGTCGATGGCGCGTGCCACGATATCACGTGGGGCTAACTCGGCCCGCTCATCAAAGCGCAGCATAAAGCGTTCGCCATTCGGCAAGCGTAAGTAGGCACCTTCACCGCGCATGGCCTCGGTAATCAAAAAGGAGCGTGCTTGGGGATGATACAAACAGGTGGGATGGAATTGGTTAAATTCCATATTGGCGACGCGGCAGCCGGCACGATAGGCCATGGCGATGCCGTCACCGGTGGCGATATCTGGATTGGAGGTATACAGATAGGCTTTCATGGCACCGCCACAGGCCAGCGCAGTGAAGGGCGCGAGGAAGGTGTGGACTTGTCCATTATTGTCATTGAGGGCATATACTCCCAAGGCACGATTGGGATGATCAGTCTGCTGCTGACTCACCTTGTGCTGCGTGATCACATCAATCGCAATATAGTTTTCAAAGATACGAATATTGGCTTTTTCTTGGGCGCGTTGTACCAAGGTACTGGAAATCGCCTTGCCGGTGGCATCCGCAGCATGGATGATCCGGCGCTGTGAATGTCCGCCTTCGCGGGTCAGATGCAATTGCTGATCTTGATCGCGGGTAAAATCAACCCCTTGTTGCAGTAAGAAATCTACGGA
This sequence comes from Acinetobacter sp., assembly GCA_030152605.1. GTDB lineage: Bacteria > Pseudomonadota > Gammaproteobacteria > Pseudomonadales > Moraxellaceae > Acinetobacter. The sequence continues at coordinate 1,656 of JASLJB010000183.1, forward strand.
TGGTCTGCCGCCATTGACCGTATGTTGTACGGCATCCAGCTCACAGAGTTGTACCCCTGCGATCATGGTGTCATCAATATGCTGCTGGATTGAATCCGAGGGATTCAGTACCGCAGCCACGCCACCTTGGGCGTAGAAGGTACTGGCATCGGTGAGATGTGATTTTGCCAATACCGCAATATTAAAATGCTCAGGTAAAGATAAAGCTAAACTTAAACCTGCACCGCCACTGCCCACTATGATCACATCGAAATAATGGGTTGTATGTGAATTAGACATGTCCATCCGCTAATTTGGATATAAGTCTGATCATCACACTCTTTTTTTCATAAAAATTCAAGCTTTATCCGCGATTGTTATCTTTGGTCTAAAAATATGAATTATGAAAAGCTAAGTTTTGACTAAGGGATTGTTTTATAAAAATTTAGAAACATATTTTTACGTTAGAATTCAGATTAATATGGTACAAAGTTTTTTTGTCAAAATTAACCTTTGTGAGTTCATGGTTCATGAATAGCCAATATCTAAAAAAAGGCATGTTTGCCGTTGTCTTTAGTACAGCCGTACAAACCCAAGCCGCATCTCCTGTTGATTTTTCAAATCTGGTTGAGCAAGTCAGTCCTGCCGTGGTCAGTGTCAATGTGGTCAAAAAAATGACCCAAGAAGAACTCTTACAACAACAGGTTCCTGAGATTTTAAAACGTTTTTTTGGCAATCAAATTATTATTCCACAACAACGCCAACCCCAAGAAAAAACCGCATTCGGTAGTGCATTTTTTATTAGCAAAGACGGTTATCTCCTCACCAACCATCACGTAGTTGAAAATGCTTCCCAAGTCACCATCATGCTGAACGACCGCCGTGAGATCGATGCCAAAGTCATCGGCAGTGATGCGCGAACAGACGTGGCGCTGTTAAAAGTCGAAGGGCAGAGTTTCCCCGCTTTGCAGTCGGGCAATGTCGATCAACTGAAAGTCGGCCAACCGGTGCTTGCGATCGGTTCACCATTTGGCTTTGACTATTCTGCTTCAGCGGGAATCGTCAGTGCCAAGTCACGTAATATGATGGGCGAAACCTCAGTGCCATTTATTCAAACTGATGTGGCGCTGAATCCGGGTAACTCCGGTGGTCCATTGTTTAACCAACAGGGCCAAGTGGTCGGGGTGAACTCACGTATCTTTAGTGGCACCGGCGGCTATATGGGTTTGTCGTTCTCGATTCCGATCGATGTGGCGATGGATGTTGCGGATCAGTTGAAAAAGAATGGCAAGGTGACCCGTTCTTATCTGGGCGTGATGCTACAAGATATCGATCGTAACTTGGCAGAAGCATATAAATTACCAAAACCAGAAGGTTCCTTGATCACCCAAGTGGCACCAGGTTCGCCTGCGGCCAAAGCTGGCTTTAAATCGGGTGATGTGATTTTGAAATATAACGGCACACCGATTTCACGCACCAGCGAGTTACTTAACTATCTGAATCGCACCACACCGAATCAAAGCATTCAATTGGAAGTATTACGTGATGATCGTCCACGTGTGATTGCGGCAACCCTGACCACCGCTCCGGATGATACCCCAGCCAAAGGCGAGCAAAACACCTCGAGCACAGCGGCCAGAAAAGGCCCAGTTTTGGGTGTGGCGATTCGTGCATTAAGCGAAGTGGAAAAATCACGTTTAGAGATTAAAGGCGGTGTGTTGATTCAGGATGTGACCCGTGGTGGTTTGGCGGCACAGTCTAAAATCTTGCCGGGCGATGTGATCACCCAGATCAATAGCACTCCAATCTTGAATCCAAATGGTTTTGTTGAAGCGGTGTCAGAGTTACAGAAAAACAGCGTTGCACGGGTGGCGATCATACGTGAAGGGCAACGCGCCATGCTGGGTCTACGTATTCAATAATCCCAAAATAGCGCCTCAAAAAGCCCCATTTTAAAGTGGGGCTTTTTTTACGATCGTTAAATTACTTTGTGCTTCAGTTCAAAGTATTTTGCTGATTTGATTACCTAAAAACAACAATCACAAGTACAATGGCTCGATCAAAGACTGTAACTCATAAAAAGTGCAGTCTTTATCACATTCATAAATTTAATAATTCATTGATACTTGTTAGAGATTGCTATGCTTCGGGTTCAAGTCAAACAGATTCATATCGTGGCATTGTTGCTCTGGTCGATTTCTGCGATTAGCGCATCGACTGCACATGCCAGTAATACCAGCGCTGCATCTGCAACTGCTGCGAGCAGCACAGTGGCAAAGCCAGCCGTATCATGGAGCTTGGAAAGCTTAAACAATGCGGTATGGTATGACAATATCGGTCGCGGCCAATTTCCAGTCTATGCCAAAGCCCAAGTGATGCTGAATAATGCACATGCCTCACCGGGTGCGATTGATGGCACCAGTGGGAAAAACTTTTTAAAGGCACTGTCGGCCTATCAACAGATGCGTGGCTTTGAGGTTAGTGGTGAACTGACTCAGCAGACTTGGCATGATTTGCTGCTACGACAGAAGCAACCGGTATTTACCAGCTACCAAATTACTGCCGAAGACCTAAAAGGGCCTTATGTCAAAAGTATTCCACGCGACTACGCCCAGCAAGCCAAGATGAGTGGTTTGTACTACACCCGCGTTAGTGAAATGCTCAGTGAAAAATTTCACATCGATGAGGCATTTTTACGCCAACTCAATCCAAAGGCCAATTTCAATAAGGTCGGTCAGTCGTTGGTGGTGCCGAACTCGCGCAACGAATTACCGGGAGATGTGTCCTTGATTGTGGCGCACAAGAGCGCGCGTCAGCTTTACTTGTTTAACAATCAACATCAAATGATTGGTGCTTATCCCGCCACCATCGGTGCAGCAAATACGCCATCACCGAAAGGCACGCATGAAGTGGTCAAAGTGGCACGTAATCCGGTCTATGGCTATTCACCGAAAAACTTTGTGCAGGGCAATAACAAACAAGCCTTGTCCTTACCGCCAGGTCCAAATGGTCCAGTGGGGAATATCTGGATTGGTCTGAGTAAGCCGTCGTTTGGGATTCATGGCACGCCGAATCCGTCCTTGATCTCCAAGACTGCTTCGCATGGTTGTATACGCCTGACCAACTGGGATGCCAATGCACTCGGCGCTAAAGTCACTTCTGGGGTAAAGGTCAAGTTTATTGACTAAAGCTTCAAAGTTTAAAGCTTGTAAGTTTCAAAGCATCAAAGCACGAAGCCAACAAAAAACCGCCTCTGAGGCGGTTTTTTGTTTTGGAGGATCTTGGTGTTAGATCAAGATCAGCAGCTTATTTTTTCTTGCTGTCGAGTTGTGGCACAGCAGAACCTTGACCCAATGACAACAGGCCAGTGCTGGTATAGATACCCAATTTCGCACGCGTGTCGGTGATGTCGAGGTTACGCATGGTCAATTGACCGATACGATCCATTGGACTAAAGACTGAATCGCCTTTCTCCATGGTCAAACGCTCAGCTTCATAAGTGAGGTTTGGAGATTCGGTGTTCATGATGGTGTAGTCATTACCACGACGCAGTTCAAGCGTCACAGTACCAGTGATGGCTTTGGCAACCCAACGCTGTGCAGTTTCACGCAACATCAATGATTGTGAATCGAACCAACGACCTTGATAAAGCAGACGACCTAAACGTAGACCGTTGATGCGGTATTGTTCGATGGTGTCTTCGTTGTGAATACCGGTGAGCAAACGCTCATAAGCGATGTGCAACAACGCCATGCCCGGGGCTTCATAGATGCCGCGTGATTTGGCTTCGATGATACGGTTTTCGATTTGATCCGACATCCCCAAACCATGACGACCACCGATGCGGTTGGCTTCCATGATCAATTCAACTGGATCTTCGATCACTTGGCCGTTGAGTGCAACCGGCATACCTTCTTCAAAGCGAACGCTGACTTCTTCAGCTTCGATTTTAACGTCGTCTTTCCAGAACGCCACGCCCATGATTGGATCAACGATTTTAATGCCAGCATCCAGATATTCAAGATCTTTGGCTTCGTGGGTTGCACCGAGCATGTTCGAGTCAGTCGAGTAGGCTTTTTCTTTTGACATTTTATAGTCAAAGCCATTGTCGATCAGGAACTGTGACATTTCTGCACGGCCGCCCAACTCATCGATAAAGGTTTGGTCTAACCAAGGCTTGTAGATTTTAAGCGCAGGGTTGGTCAGCAAACCATAGCGATAGAAACGTTCAATATCATTGCCTTTATAGGTTGAGCCATCGCCCCAGATATTGACATCGTCTTCTTTCATTGCGGTCACGAGCATGGTGCCTGTGACTGCACGACCGAGTGGTGTGGTATTGAAATACGGCACACCGCCAGTATGGATATGAAATGCACCGCATTGAATCGCAGCAATACCTTCCAGCGCCAACTGTAGACGGCAGTCGATTAAGCGAGCTTTGACCGCGCCATACTGTTCTGCTTTTTGTGGGATCGCATCATAGTCATCCTCATCGGGTTGACCGAGATTTGCGGTATAGGCATACGGCTCAGCGCCTTTTTGTTTCATCCACAACAGTGCTGCCGACGTATCTAGACCCCCAGAAAAGGCAATCCCCACTTTTTTACCTACGGGTACATGCTGCAAGATGGTTGCATTATCAGTCATTACAATTCCTAACATGATGATTTAGGCATCAACCACGCGATGCCCGGAAAATTTTTATCGC
>JASLJB010000248.1 GCA_030152605.1 Acinetobacter sp.
GAAAGCCCACTTCAATGAGTGGGCTTTCTAGAATTTGGCTCTCCAACCTGGGCTCGAACCAGGGACCTGCGGATTAACAGTCCGTCGCTCTACCGACTGAGCTATTGGAGAATCTGAGTGCGATTATAGGGATATTTTTTCACTGGTCAAGCCAAATTGTTCGCTAGGCCGCATTTTGTGTGTCGTATGCTTTTTATTTGAGCAAAATTAAAAAATACGTTTAAAAAGAAATCATTCTTGATTTGATGGAAGATTGTTGTTGCGATCGTTCATATGATCAAGATCGGCTACTTTTTCAATATCAGACTCTCATTATTCAGGATTAGAATAAAGTTTTCTGCTCAGGAGTATTAGGATGAAAGGACAATGTCTCTGTGGTGCAACTCAGTTTGAGCTTGAACTGAAAAACCATCAGGTCAATAGCTGCCATTGCTCGATCTGCCGCCGTCAAACCAGTGGCGTGATTATGACCATTGCGATCGAAGCCAAAAGTTTACACTTTATTCAACAACAAAAATTAGCAGTCTATCGTTCTTCCGAATGGGGGGAGCGTGGTTTTTGTCAGGCCTGTGGTACCCATCTGTTCTGGCGGAGTCAAGATCAACAACATTGTAATGTGAATGTCTTTTCATTGGAGCAAGCACCTGAGGATCTCAATTTAGGACTTGAAATCTTTATCGACAATAAACCAGGCTTCTATGCCTTTAGTGGTGAGCGTAAAACCATGACCGAGGCGGAAGTTTTTGCTCGCTATAGCACACCAGAAGCAACAGATTAGTCTTGCTCAGCATTTTATTGGAGCTTGAGTGAAGTGCATAAAAAAACCGCAGCCTAGCGCTGCGGTTTTTGTTGATCTTGGAGCTAAATCTAAAGACTCAATTTAATAAATCTAAATAATGAGCTTGGGCTTATTCAGCAGCGATCGATGCAATTGCTGCATCGACGCCTTCGATTGAATCAGCGGCTTTTTTGATACGCGCCAAAGCATCAACCAAAACTTCGTCAGCAGTCGCATAAGAAATACGCATAAAGCCACCTAGACCGAAGGCATCACCAGGCACAACCGCAACGCCAGTTTCTTCAAGTAACCATTCAGAGAACTCTGTGCAAGACTTCAAGCCTTTGGCACGGATCAATGGACGGATATTGGCATAAGCGTAGAATGCACCATCTGCAGGCAGGCAGCTGATGCCGTTGATGGCATTCAGACCGTTCATCACTAAGTCATGACGACGTTTAAATGCTTCAACCATTGGGACCAAGACGTCTTGTGGACCATTCAATGCAGCTTCAGCCGCCACTTGAGAGATCGAGGTTGGATTAGAAGTTGATTGCGATTGGATTTTTTTCATCGCACCGATCAATTTTGCAGGACCTGCTGCATAACCGATACGCCAGCCAGTCATGGCATAGGCTTTAGAGACACCATTCAGAACGATCACGCGCTCATAAAGATCTGGTGCAACGGTGGCGATGTTGTAGAACGCATCATCCCAACGGATCGGCTCATACATATCATCCGATGCAACATAAACTTGTGGATGTTTACGCAATACATCAGCCAATGCTTCAAGCTCAGCTTTGGTGTAGATCATGCCTGTTGGATTGGATGGGCTGTTCAAGACCACTAAACGTGTTTTGTCAGTGATGGCTGCTTCGAGTTGTGCTGGGGTGATTTTAAAGCGTTGCTCTTCACCACATTTTACGATAACAGGTGTACCTTCAGCGATGATCACCATGTCTGGGTAGCTGACCCAGTACGGTGCAGGGATAATCACTTCATCACCTTTGTTGAGCAAAGCCAAGGAAAGGTTGAAGAATGATTGTTTACCACCACAAGAAACCAAGATTTGGTTCGCTTGGTAGTCTAGATTATTGTCGCGCTTTAATTTCGCAATAATCGCTTTTTTTAAGCCTGGCGTACCATCAACAGCGGTATATTTGGTAAAACCATTATTAATCGCTGCAATAGCTGCATCTTTGATGTGTTGTGGAGTATCAAAATCAGGTTCACCCGCACCAAGACCAATCACATTTTTACCTGCAGCTTTGAGTTCTGCAGCTTTGTTGGTCACAGCAAGAGTAGGGGACGGTTTGATGGCATTGACACGATCAGACAGACGTACGTCCACGGCAGTATTCCTTCTTATAGGGATAAAAAATAAAAAAAAGCATATTATCTTAGCCTAAAAAAAGATTTAATGGGATGAAAATTCAAACAAATGAATAAAAATCACCAAATAGCAAATCCGCGTCATTAAAAACGATTCAAAGGCTGATCAGCAGCCAACATGGGTAGAAACTTTGTTGAAAAAAACTTAAAATCAGCAGCTATTCAGATTGAGCGTTCTAGCATGTCAAAAGTCAAAAAACCTGCGATTAAACTTCCTTTCCCGATCCCACAGCAGTCACAAAGTGGTGAAGAGGATGTGGTACACAACGCAGTACGCCCGAAACCCGAAGGTTATGCGGATCGCACTTGGGCACCTCCACGCGGTACACGCCGTTCATTCGGTAAACGTTAAGCTTAACTTCATCTTAGGCTGCGTTTAAGGTCATCCCCCGTAGTGATGGGTTGCAGATCCATGACTGCTATTTCAATTCAAGCGATGATTGCATCCGTTTAGACTCAATCTTCAGCAGGGATGCTCAAGCGATAATAGTGACGCTTTTTTTCATACATGATGGCATCTGCACGTTTTAACATGTCTTCGACCGTTTCATCTTGGACGGTGGTGGCCTGTCCCATCGAGAGGCTGATCGGCTGAGTCGAGTAAAACTGATTGTCGATATGGAGTAACTCTTCAAGCGTTTGCATGGTCGTTTCGACATGCGTTTGATGCGCTCCCGGCATCAAAATCACAAACTCATCGCCGCCAATTCTGGAGGCACTATAGATGGTGTTGTGGATGCTGCGATTGAGCACATTGCCTAGACGTCTGAGCAGGTTGTCCCCGGTATCATGGCCAAAACGATCATTGCTTTCTTTGAGTCCATTCATATCCAAAAAGATCGCGGACACCGGACGTAACACACTACGTTCGAGGCGATTGAGTTCCTCGGTGTAAAACGAGCGATTAAACAGCTTGGTCAATACATCGTGTTTGCCCAAATATTCTAAGTAGCTTTCAGCTTTTTTACGCGCGGTAATATCGGTCAGCGCGATTTGCACCACACTCCAATCCTGCTCATAGCCCGGGAACACCGTAAATTGCAGCAACACATTGCGGATCGAACCATCTAGTGCGTAGTTGACCGCTTCGCGCTGATGATGGATTTTGCCATCCCACAGTTCGATCAGTTGCTCTCTAAAGGTTTGATACATTTCTTTGGCAAAGATTTTATGGGTGTTTTTAAACAAGCTATCTTTGTCTGGTGCGTTGAATAGATCTAAGGTGGCTTGGTTCACATCGAGCAATACAATATCGTCGATACACAGGCTGACAAAGTCACTGTGCACATCCAGAAAAGTACGGAAATCTTCAATGCCCATGGCACGTAAACGATCTAAACGGATTTTAACCCGACTGAAATCTTCGACCCATAACGAGGTCGGTGAATAATGAAATCTGGATTCGGCCAAACGGCGTGCCTGTTGATAATCGGTAATATCTTCGGTGGTGAGTAGTATCCGGGCCAAGTCCTGTTCGTGACCTGGCAGTACCACACCGCGCAGCTTAATATCCAAGGCTTTGCCACTGATGCTGTAGTTGATCGTGGTATTGGAAAACTCAGTTTTACCGTCCCATAAGGCGACCAATTCAACCAGATGGGTCAGGAACATTTCTTTTTGAAAGATGCGATCCAAATTGTCGCACAGATGTTCGAGGTCTCTGGCACCAAACAGTTGTAGGGTTTTGGGATTGACTTGAATAATTTTGATCAGGTGCGCACAGTGATTTACACGGGAGAGATCTTGTTCGAGGTATGTTTTCAGATCGGTGATGCCTTGCTGCTTCCACAGATCGAATTGCGCTTTCACCTGACTGTAGTCTTCTAACCACATCGGAATCGGAGATAAATCAAAAATTGATGTATCCAAAATGTCCATATTCAGTGCCTATTTTACGAAGTCCTTAGGCGTTGAAATATAGCACTAAATCATTTGAAATGACGCAACTTAAACCAAAGCTGTTTTGCATTTAATGATGTACTGATTGATAAAAACACCAAACCCAAAGGGTTTGGTGTGGTTTTGATGCAAGCGCGTTAAATATAAATTTAAACAACATGCTGCTGATGTGTTTAATACGCTTGACTTTTTTCTAGAGCGCATAAAAAACCAGCAAGTGTAAGGCTTTATTTTTAACGCTTGGCTTTATGTGCAGCACTCGGTGGAGAAATCTCACGTTGCCCGAGCCAAACATCGGCAAAGTCCTGTTCATTCAAGCCATACAGTTCCAACAGTGCCAAGATCACACCGCCGAGCAGTAAGGGATCAGTGCCTTGCGGATCAAAATCGACAATTTTGGATTTGAGGTTATATAAAATATCTTCGATTTCAAAGTCACGATCACGGCCATTGCTGTCTACCGGTGACATCGGGGTATTCAGCAGGATGGTGGCGAGACTTTTTTCTGCCGCCGTCAATTCCAACTGTTGTACCGCTTCGATTGGATCGTTGCTAAATATAAGGCTTGGATTGAGCAGGGCGTGTAGAAACTTTTGATTAATCTTGGGCAAGGTTTTTTCTACAAATGGACGGAAAGAACTCGGGAAGATCACTTGACGCCCGATGCCTTTAAACATCGGTGCGATTTCTTCCACTTTATAGCCCGCAACACCACAGCCGACGGCAGTGATAAAGAATTTCATTTTGGGATGATTTTTCACGTAAATCTTAAAATCATCAATATAATATTGAATTTGCGACAGCGGCATTTGTTGTAAATGCTCATTCATGGTCGGAATCGCAAAGCTCTGACCCGCCCAACCGCGACCCACCCCTTTGGTCGCACCAAAATGTTGTAATGCGATTTTGGCTGCACCGCCAGCATGCGTGCCTGCCATATTACTCCCAAAGACAAAAATCGTGTCTTCAGCTAAAGTTTTGATAATACTTTCATCATGATAGTGATAGGTCATGCTAGATCATACCGGCAGTGGGCGATTTCTCATGGTGCAATTGAAACGTCGACACGTCAAGGTTTAAATCGGTGGATGATGCGACAGATGCACAACTCAGTCCGACGCTCAAATAAAGCTTGATTATTAAGTTTGACCCCCAATTGAGTCTAAGTCGTGATTGTTTAGCCCAAGCGCTTTTGAGTTGTCTAAATGATCAAAATTACCTAAGCTAAATTGCCATCCGTGCATAGAGTTGAGAAATTAAACGTGAGCGAAAACCAGCCCTTTGAATTAGTCACCCCTTATCAGCCCGCAGGCGATCAACCGCAGGCGATTGAGAAATTAGTAAAAGGAATTCAGCAAGGTTCGCATGATCAGTTGTTGTTGGGCGTGACCGGCTCAGGTAAGACCTACACCATGGCCAATATCATCGCGCAGTTACAGCGACCGACCATTATCATGGCACATAACAAGACCTTGGCAGCACAGCTGTATGGTGAGTTTAAGGCTTTCTTTCCCAATAACGCGGTCGAATATTTCGTCAGTTATTATGACTACTATCAACCCGAAGCCTATGTGCCATCTTCGGACACCTTTATCGAAAAAGATGCTGCGATTAACGATCACATTGATCAGATGCGTCTGTCTGCAACGCGGACCTTATTAGAACGCCGTGATGCCATCATCGTGGCGTCGGTGTCTGCGATTTATGGTTTGGGTGATCCGAATGCCTATATGAGCATGTTGCTGCATGTGGTGCAGGGCGATCGAATTCCACGTGCTGATATCATTCGGCGTTTGGTGGAAATGCAGTACAGCCGCAACGAACTGGAGTTTTTGCGCGGTACCTATCGCATCCGTGGCGAAATTATCGATATTTTCCCGGCGGAGTCGGATCAATATGCGATTCGGATTGAGCTGTTTGATGACGAGGTGGACTCGATTCGTTGGTTTGACCCCATCAATGGCAAGATGATCCGCAAAGTACCTCGTGTCACCATCTATCCGAAAAGCCATTACGTCACGCCAAAATCGAATTTGGAACGCGCCATCGGCACCATTAAAACCGAACTTAAAGACCAGCTTGCGTATTTTAGAGCCAATGACAAATTACTCGAAGCACAGCGCATCGAACAGCGTACCCGCTATGACTTGGAAATGATGCAGCAATTGGGCTATACCAATGGCATTGAAAACTACTCACGCCATCTTTCGGGACGTCCGTCTGGCGAAGCCCCTCCGACTTTGTTTGATTATCTCCCGGATGATGCCTTGTTGATCATTGATGAGTCGCATGTCACGGTGCCGCAGATCGGCGCGATGTATAAAGGTGACCGTTCACGCAAAGAAAATCTGGTCAATTATGGTTTCCGTCTGCCGAGTGCTCTCGACAACCGTCCGATGAAGTTTGAAGAGTGGCAACGGATTGTGCCGACCACACTATATGTCAGTGCCACGCCTGCGCTGTATGAGTTGGAACGCTCCGAAGTCATCGCCGAACAAGTGGTTCGACCGACAGGACTGATCGATCCAGAGATTGAAGTGCGTCCAGTATTGACCCAAGTCGATGATGTGCTCTCTGAGATTAATATCCGTAAAGACTTAGATGAGCGAGTTTTGGTGACCACGCTGACCAAACGCATGGCCGAAGATCTGACCTCTTATCTCAAAGAATACGGCGTGAAAGTCGCTTATCTACACTCCGATATCGATACGGTAGAGCGGGTCAAGATTATTCATGAACTGCGCAGTGGTGTGCATGACGTTTTGGTGGGGATCAACTTACTTCGAGAAGGCTTGGATATGCCGGAGGTATCTTTGGTGGCGATCTTAGATGCGGATAAAGAGGGCTTTCTACGTTCGGAGCGTTCCTTGATTCAAACCATTGGTCGTGCTGCACGTCACTTGAATGGTAAAGCGATTCTGTATGCCGATCGGATCACCGACTCGATGCGTAAGGCGATTGATGAAACTGCGCGACGCCGTGCCAAGCAAATCGAGTTTAACCTGGAGCATGGGATTACCCCACGTTCAGCGGTGCGGCAAAACATCAAAGAAATCGATACCGGTGAGGTACTTGAAGAAGAAGTATTTGATCTGGATCAGCCTGGCTATGTGCCGAGTATCAGCGCAGATGAACGACATATCCTGTCCGATCCCAAACTATTTGCAAAACACATTGCCAAACTGGAAAAGGACATGCTCAAAGCCTCCAAAGAGCTGCAATTCGAGCAGGCTGCGGCCTTGCGTGATACGATCTTGCGGCTTAAGGCGCAAATGCTGATGTAATTCAAATTGGGCGAAACGAAATATGTTTTGTGAAAAGTGTAGAGACGTGGCTACAATATGCTCAAATCCGATGTAATTTATCTTATGTTCAAAAATTAAAAAAGATTGGACCGCCATGACGATTCACTTGATGACCTTGCTGAACAAGACCGCTGATGCGCTGCGGTCTGCTCTGAGTTACTTGAGCTTTTTATTGCTGCTGTGCATGACCTCGTTGTCGGTTCAAGCGCAAGCACCCGTGTTTAGCGCGGTTGAGAAAGTGGAGCTGGATCGCTATTTGGGCGTGTGGTATGAGATCGCACGCAAGCCGACCAGTCTTGAAAAAAAATGTGTACGTGATGTGACAGCCAGCTACACCTTAAATGAATACGCCAACATGTTGATTGAGCATCGTTGCTTGGATGCCAACCATCAACAACTCAAACTGCTGGGTGAGGGCTATGCGGTGAATGAGCCGTGGTATAGCAAATTTAAGATCAGCTTTTTGCCGGAAAGCATTCGTTGGTTGCCGCTGGCACAGCGTGATTATTGGATCTTAAAGCTTGATCCAGACTATCAAATGGTGTTGATCGGTGCACCGGATCGGCAGCATCTATGGGTGTTGGCACGTCAGCCGCATCCTGACCCAGAGTTGCTCAAGCTGTATTTGGCACATGCCAAGAGTTTGGGCTACGACTTGAATAACTTGATTTATACCCCGCATCACACAGCACCTTAAGTATCTTAACTATTCGAAGAGCAGCTTGAATTTGTCTAAGAGTCTAAGAGTCTAAGAGTCTAAGAGCAGCTTGAGTTTGAGTGTCGATATGTAAACTGATACTCAGATTAAAATTAAATTTTCATGCAAATGTCACACTGAGCACTGATCTACTTTACAATCAACAGATGATTCAGTTGTATTTGATTTCAGGCTACTTTTAGCTGGTCAGCACATAACTTCACTCGATGATTGCGAGACCTGCATTGATCGATCGCCCATCCACATTCACTGCAACATGAGGGATTAGATGTTTAAGGGAATCCTCCTTTCGATCATGGCATCTATTACCTTTGGTGCTTTGTATTTTTATACCGAATTTTTGGGCGATTTCGACAGTCAGCAAGTCTTTGGTTGGCGGATCATCGCGACCTTGCCATTTTTGACGCTGTTGATGTACTTCACCGCTGAGCTGAGCTTGGTGCGTGACATTTGGCTGCGTATCCGCCGCCAGCCAATCCTGTTCTTGGCCTTGCTGCTGACCTCGGCCATGTCTGCCATACAGCTGTGGTTGTTTTTATGGGGTCCCATTCATGGCCGTGGACTACAAGTGTCCTTGGGCTACTTTTTGCTGCCTTTGGTGCTGGTGCTGTCGGGCTGCGTATTCTACAAAGAAAAACTATCTAAATTTCAAATGCTCGCCGTGGCATGTGCACTGATGGGTGTCGGCCATGAGATTTGGCGTCAGGGCAGTATTGCCTGGGAAACCTTACTGGTCGCCGTCGGTTACTCCCTATATTTCTTGATTCGTAAAACCCTGAAAACCGATCATTTGGGGGGCTTCTGGTGGGATGTACTGCTGTGTTTGCCTGTGGCGGTATATTTCGTGCAGAGTGGTATCGCACCCTTTGATGCGATTGGGCAAAACCCAGTACTGATCTTGGTGCTTGCTGGGCTAGGGTTATTAAGTGCGATCGGCTTGGGCAGTTATCTCTTGGCCAGTCGCTACTTGCCGTTGGTGTTATTTGGCTTGCTGAGCTATTTGGAGCCGGTGTTGTTGGCTTTTGTGGCATTGATGCTTGGGGAAAGCATTGCAGCAGAAGAATGGTGGACTTATATCCCGATTTGGACTGCAGTCTTTGTCTTGGTACTTGAAGGTGCTTGGCATTTGCTGTTGCAACAGTACAAGATTCAAACCCTAAAGTTGAATCAAAAAAAAATGCAACAAAGAATTAATGCCAAAGAAAACACTGAACTCAAGTAACAATAGGGCTTAAGTGGCTTGGCTGTGGGTCAAATAGAGCGCTGGATGAGTTGAGATCTCACTAAACAATCAGTCAAATTGCTAATGCCAAATTAACAATTCAGACTGTTTTGTAAAATTCATCTGAATAAAGCCGAAAAAACCAGTCCTCAGCACAGCTTTTGATTCAAAGTTACAGCGAAATCTATTACAATTATGTCGGTTTTAAAATGTACACCATATAGATATTAAATAGAGGACGTATCTGTGAGCAAAGACACTATCACCGCCTTACACGCAGAGCATCAAGGTCGCTGGACCAACCGCGAAGAAATTGCGGAACGTATGATTGCGTTAATCGGTCAAATGTACCGTGAAAAAAATATTGTAGTTTCTGTTTACGGTCGTTCTTTAATCAACCGTTCTGTTATTCAAATTCTTAAAACACACCGCCGTACCCGTGTTCTGGATGTTGAACTTTCTGTCGTAAATACTTTCCCAATTTTAGAAGCACTCGCGAAAGTGCAAAATATTGGTACAGCAGAAGTTGATATCGGTAAACTTGCGGTTGAATTCAAAGAGAAAGGCGGCGATATCGATGCCTTTGTTGCACAAGCCGTGGCAAGCATCCAAGGTCATGCGACAGAAGAAACTCCAAAAGACGTGGTACTTTATGGCTTTGGTCGTATCGGTCGTATCTTGGCGCGTTTGGTGATTAGCCAATCTGGTTTGGGCCGTGGCTTGAACTTGAAAGCAATCGTAGTACGTAAATCTTCTGATGGTGACTTGGCGAAACGTGCATCTTTGTTACGTCGTGACTCTATTCACGGTACCTTTGCGGGTACGATTTCAGTGGATGAAGAAAACGAAGCCATCATCGCCAATGGTAACTTCATTAAAGTGATCTATGCGTCTAGCCCAAGCGAAGTTGACTATACTCAGTATGGCATCAACAATGCATTGTTGATCGACAACACCGGTAAATGGCGTGATGCTGAAGGCCTTAGCGTTCATCTACAATGCCCAGGGATCGCACGTGTGGTATTGACGGCGCCAAGTAAAGGCGAGATGAAAAACGTGGTCTTTGGTGTCAACCACACCGATATCTTAGATGAAGACAAAATCATCTCTGCTGCAAGCTGCACCACCAACGCGATCACACCAGTACTCAAAGTATTGGATGACAAATATAAAGTCCTCAATGGTCACGTTGAAACAGTTCACTCGTTCACCAACGACCAGAACTTGATCGATAACTACCATAAAGCGGATCGCCGTGGCCGTGCTGCGACCTTGAACATGGTGATCACTGAAACAGGTGCTGCCAAAGCGGTTGCCAAAGCATTACCTGCTTTACAAGGTAAATTGACAGGTAACTCTGTTCGCGTACCGACACCTAACGTTTCATTGGCGATCTTAAACTTGAACCTTGAAAAAGAAGTCGATCGTGAAGAAGTGAACGAATATATTCGTCAAATCTCGATTAACTCAAACCTCCAAGGTCAAATTGGTTACACCAACTCGACTGA
>JASLJB010000001.1 GCA_030152605.1 Acinetobacter sp.
ACGTGCTGGATTGACCGAGGTATTGGTCACCGGAATACTGATCAGATGGATCAAGGTCAGTGCCAAACCAATCGCGATCGGCGCAAATCCGACAGGGGCACGTTTGTCTGTGGCACCCATAATCACCATGACAAAGAATGCGGTTAATACCAGCTCGATCAGTAAAGCTGAATACATGCTATAGCCGCCCGGAGATAATTCCGCAAAACCATTACTGGCAAATCCACCGACCGCACTAAACTCAGCTTGTCCCTGCACGATCATATACAGGATCGCTGCAGCCAACATCCCCCCCAAGACTTGGGACACGATGTAAGGTAGTAATTCTTTGCCCTCAAAACGTCCACCGGCAAATAAACCGATCGATACCGCAGGGTTAAAATGTGCCCCAGAAATATGCCCAAAGGCATATGCACCAGTCAGTACGGTTAAACCAAAGGCCAGCGCCACGCCCGCAAAGCCAATCCCCAATTCAGGATAGGCGGCGGCAAAGATTGCACTCCCACAACCACCAAAAACCAACCAAAAAGTACCTAAAAACTCGACTAATAATTTTTTCATTTTCTATCGTTTTACCCGTCTATTGATCCCGCAAGTTGATCTTGCAAAGTCTGTCTAAACGCTTAAATTTGAAAAAAACCAGTGATTTCAACGTTTAATTGATGATCAATCTAAACGATTTCTTGTTTATAATCACATATTTAGCCATTAAGCTTTAATGCAGTACCTGATAGTCAGCATAGGCTTGTATACAGCGAAAATATGGCGGCTGGGATCGAGAAAAGATCGATGTTATTTATTATAGGTAATTGAATAATATAAATTTAATATCAGATCATAGTCCACAAGGTTCTGAGCAACATATAGCTGCCTAAACTGATCAGTCCATAAAAAAACAGCCGTCTAAACTTGTGTTCAGCGATGCGATAGCGAATCTTTGTGCCACACCACATGCCAAACAACGCCGGTACAAGGCCGAGCCACGCCATAGGGGTCAGAACTGAGCTTTGATCTTGCGGATGCTGATAGATAAACCATGCCAAACAACAAGTGGAGATGGTAAAGGCCAGACCCAAAGTCTGCACCAGATCATCGCGCTTCAGTTGCAAGGACTGCACATAAGGCACCACAGGAATGATGATCACGCCAGTGGCCACGGTTAAAGCCCCGCCCACATAGCCCACGATCGGTGAAAGCCATGCTTCATGACGACTCAGATCGGGGATGTTTTTTGCATAAATGCCGTAGACGCCATACAGCGCCAGCATGCTACCGAGTAAGGCTTCAGAGGGGAAATCAGTCTGATTGAGGGTGGGAAATATACTCCACAGCGAGCCAACCACGATCGCGACGGCCAAAGACCAAAAACGCCGTAGCAGCGGCCACACTCCACCCTCGGCAAATAACTGCCAGAAGTTGGTCAACATCGAGGGAACGATCAGTAAACTGGCGGCTTGTAGCGGACTCATGACCAAGGTCAAGAGTCCCATCGATAAGGCCGGTAAGCCCAAACCGATCATGCCTTTGACCATGCCTGCGATGGCGAACACCGCGACGATAAATCCCCACATCTTGATTCTCTAAACGGGTATGAATGTAGCGCAAGACTAGAGCATCACGGCGGGGCGGCATATCATGAATTTTGGAAGCAGCCTCAAGCATTGCCTGAGGCTAAATCTGATTAGAAAATTAAAATGATGGATTAGAACTCGTAATTGACCCGCAGTAAGGCACTGCGTGGTGTGCCCGGCATCGCATCCGAACGCCAGTAGTTTTTATTGGTTAAGTTAGAAACTGCCAAGGTCACATTCCACGGATTGGCGCTATAGCCGATCGCCGCATCTGCACGGGTGAAGCCTTTGAGCTTGATGGTATTTTCCTTATCCGTCCAACTGTCGCCGACACGGGTCATGCCGATTTCGGCATACCATTGATCGGTAGGCAGGTAACGCACAAATAAGTTACCGGTTTGTTTGGCAGTGTCTTTTAAGCGGTTGCCGACCAGTTGCGGATTTTGTGCATCTTTGCTGATTGTCGCTTCGGCATAACTATAGCCGCCACGGACATAGACCTGTTCAAGCGCACGGCCAAGGAAGCTAAACTCGATCCCTTGGGATTTGTGCTGACCGGAAACGCCCCAAGAGTTCGGATCATTCTTATCCATGAGATAACGGATATTGTTTTTACGCAAATCATAAACTGAAAGCTGGGTGTTTAAACGCTGATCCAACCACTCACTCTTGATTCCCACTTCATACTGATCACTAAACTGTGGGTCGGCATCAAATAACGCCATATTTTGATTGGCACTGACCACACTCAGACCTGTTCGACCACCGAATGGTGCAAAGCTGCGGTTATACGAGGCATACAGGCTTTGCGATTCAACCGGTTGCCATACGATCCCGACATTCGGACTAAAAGTACTGTCCTTAATGGTGCGCTTATAGTTGGGATCTTGGCTGTCTTTGAGCTTATTGTTGGTCTCACTCTTATAATGATCAAAACGCGCACCCAACATTAACTTCAATTCTGGCGTAAGGCTAATCAAGTCTTGAGCAAACACCCCATAACTGGTGGCTTGGTTATAGTTATGGGTATTTAATTGACGTTCGCTTGGACGGTTGTTAAAACGCTCACCCGTGATTGGATCAACAAAACCGGCAACCAATTTACCATTCTGGTCTTTATTGGCCAGTAAAGGTTCACGTTGTTCATAGGCGACATCGAGGCCGAGCATCATCTGATGTTCTAGCGCGCCGGTGTTGAATTTACCTTGTAGATCAAAGGTATTCGAGGTGGTTTTATTGCTGGTTTGCTGCCAATAATAGACCTGTCGAATTAAACCCTGACGGCAACCGACTTGCTTGTCTGTGGTTTTTGTATCCGTGGCACAGTAGTCACCCGAATAGAAATGATCAAAGTCTTGATCTGCTTGACGATAGCTCAAAGCCCAATGCAGTTTCCAGTCGGGTTTAATCTCATAACTCAGGTCTGAACGTAGGGTCTGTGAGGTGTCATTGACATAGTCGCCTTCCTGCGCAAAGCCCATCTTGGTCGATGTACCTTGTGGCAGTTTGCTAAAACTTGGACCACGATCTGGGATACGGTGCAAACGGTCATAGGTATACTGCCCGGTCCAGATCAAACCCTCTTGGTTGTTATAAGTCACGCTCGGTGAGGCCATGATCTCATCACTGCTGATGCCACTGCGGAAGCTATCAGTTTTATAAACTTCGGTGGTCAGACGCGCTGCCCAATGCTCATTCAAGACTTCATTAAGATCTAAAGTCGTGCCTAAGTCATTATACGAACCGGCATAGACGCCAACACTGCTAGGCGAATCAAAGTTGGCGTATTTACTCACCATATTGATCACACCACCACCACTACTGCGACCATAAAGTACCGATGCGGGGCCTTTGAGAATTTCAATCCGTTCGATATTGGCCGTACTACGCCGCACTTGACCACTTTCACGGATGCCATCGCGATAGATATCACTGGTATCGGCTTCAAAACCACGTAACTTGATGCCATCGCCGCGCATGTCATAG
This sequence comes from Acinetobacter sp., assembly GCA_030152605.1. Classification (GTDB taxonomy): domain Bacteria; phylum Pseudomonadota; class Gammaproteobacteria; order Pseudomonadales; family Moraxellaceae; genus Acinetobacter. The sequence goes on from JASLJB010000001.1 coordinate 3,558, forward strand.
TTGGTATCTACACCGGGTGTGCCTTGTAGCATCACACTGAGGTCATTGGAACCATACATTTTGTATTTTTGCGCATCGATGGTTTCCACGGTTTGCGGAATGTCTTTTTTATCCAAGCCATTACGGGTGACATTGGCCTGCTTATAGTCGACATAGGTCTTGATCGGATCTTGGGCACTCATCGCCTCAAGCACCATGGTGGGTAAGGTGGTGACTGGCGCGGTGGTCACGGCCTCATCGGCGGCATAGCTGGCTTGAACATTCAGCATCAACAACGACAGAACGCTTAGCTTGAGATGCTGTCTACCCGCTGCTTTGCGCTTTTTTGTTTGATTTTTGGGGGCTGTTAAATACTGCATCGATGAGGCCTTACACGAAAAGCGCAGAGTATAATGCAAATCATTTACATTTAAAAAGTGCTCCATTTAAAAAAATTAAAATAATTTGCATGTTGATTAAACTAAGTACAGCAACAGGCTGATGAGCAATAACACTCAGTCGAAATATTGTGATGGGCGACGCCCCGTAAGTCGTTTAAAAAAATAGATAAAGGCACTATCACTGGAAAATTCAAGCTGATCCGCGATCTCAGAAATCCGCTTTTTCTCCGCCAACATTTTGATTGCACGCATGAGCTTATAATTTTGTCGCCATTGCTGATAACTCAGTTGGGTCTGGTTTTTAAATAAACGGGTTAAAGTTTTTTCGCTGATATGTAATACGCGGGCCAACTCCGAACGACTGGGCGGTAAATCATAGCGCTCCAACACGGCGCGCACTTTGTCTTGTGTCGGAAATTGCAAGAGCAGGTTTTCAGCCTGAATGGCGTCTAGTTCGGCCAAACACAGTTGAATTAAGTGCTGCGCCACATCATAACGCCAGTCGGTCTGCAACTCGAAAGTCATCATGCGCTGCAATACAGCGCGGAGTAGCGGCGTTGGCAAGAAGATTTTATGGTGTACGGGCAGCTCAAAGTCATTCGGATCAATCCACACCGAATGATATTGGATGCGTTGTTTGACCTCGATCTTGTGTAACGTCTGCGCTGGAATCCAAACCATAAACTGGGGGGTCAAGACACAGTAATGCTGGGATGCCTGCAAATAGACCTCGACCACCCCTTGGCTGATATACAGCAATTGGCCTTTGCGATGTTGATGCCAGTCTGATTGATGTCGCTGGAATTCAGAGGCCACCGCCAAGACAGACTGCGGCAATTGATCCGCATCAAATGCGCTAGCAGCATCGACCCAAGCCATAAATGTCCCATTTTCTATATATTTAGTCCTAATGATTATAAAAGCCCAAAGCTGATTTTTATATAGTGGTGCTTTTGCGCAGAACATGAACAAAACCCAAATCGTTGTTTTAATTTTATTGATCATGCTGCCGCAGATCGTTGAGACGATTTACAGTCCAGCACTGCCGCATCTGGCAGAGGCGTTTAAGGTCAGTGCCTCACAGATGTCTCAAATCCTGAGTCTGTATTTTATCGGCTTTGCATTCGGGATATTGTTGTGGGGAATTCTGAGTGACTATATTGGACGTAAGCCCGTTCTGATCCTTGGCCTACTGCTGTATAGCCTGTGCAGTTTCGCTATGTTATATGTGCATGAATTTACGCTCTTACTGTTGCTACGCATGCTATCGGGTCTGGGGTTAGCCGTCGGCTCTGTCATCACCCAAACCATGTTTCGCGATCGTTTTAGTGCTGCACAAATGATGCATCTTTTTGCATGGATCGGCATCTGTATCGCTGTCAGTCCCAGTATCGGCATCTTGATCGGTACAGTTTTGACCGCGTCGCTGGGCTATCGAGGCGTGTTGTATTTTCTTGCCTTGAGTTCAGCCTTGGTCTTGATCCTAAGTCTGCGCTTCACGCGCGAAACCTTAGTGCCAACAGTAAGCGCGCAGCCGAAGTTGGCATTATTGGCGCAGATCAAAAACCTGATCTGCGATCCAAAGGTGATGAGCTTTGCGGCCCTAATCACCAGCTATAATCTGTTGATCTTTAGCTACTATCTAAGGTCCGCTTTTCTCTTTGCACAACAGCCTACGGCCGCTGTTTGGCAGCCCTATACGGGCATATTGCTCAGTATCGGTGCTTTGCTCGGGGTCGGATTCAATCATATCCTCAGTCGGTGCTTTCACCCACAACATGCCAACAAGATCCTGAGTTTCAGTGCAGTGATCTGTGTACTCGGGAGCGTACTCAGTGCATGTTATGCAAATAGCAGTGCCTTCTTTGCACCGATGTTTTTGATCATGATGGCATATTCGATGGCGATTCCGATCTTACTCGCCTTCGCACTCTCGCAGTATCTACAACACAAAGGCTTAGCCAGTGCGGTATTGGGCTTTATTTATTCGATCGCCATTGGACTGGGATTGGAGGCGTTGCAATCTCTTGCTGATCTGGGACAGACCTTTTTGCTGCTCAGTGTACTGATCGGCCTGATGACGATTTGGATTCAGCGCCAGCGTTGGCTGAATTAAACCCTGAATACCCGATACCTTGCGCTGCTCATGCGCAGCGCAAACACCGAGAACCCGCTCTACTTGAGTGATGATCTCGGTGTTGAAGTGATGGATCTAAATAGGATCTTTAAGGTCGTAACTCTTTGAGTTCACGTTGAATAAAGTGTTGAATCATCGCGCTATAAATTTGCTCAATCAAAGCCGGATCTAGGTCCAGTGCCGTGGCTTGGGCACGGACTTTCTCTAGCACTTGCTCCACACGTTCCGGGGATTGCACCGCGAGTACGGTGCGTTTAAAACGTGCGGCTTGATCGACATAGAACTGTCGCGCGGCAATCATTTCAAGCAGTTGTTGGTCGATCATATCGATCTGCGCGCGGGCTTGAGCCAGAGATTCACATTTCTGTTTTTGAATCGTTTTGATCTGAATATCCGTGGTGTTGTTGTTCTTTCGCATCAAGATGTCCTGCACCATTTTCAGTTTTGTATTTTTGTTCTAACACATTACTGAAAATACTTTCAACCATCCAGACCCGATATAGGCTATTAAATACAAATTGCTTGCCCGCAATGCGCAACACCAACACCGGAAAGTCCGGTTGCTGCAAGCTTTCACACTGTTGATCATGCTGTTCTAACTGCGCGCTAACGTCGATTTCAGCCAAGCGATCGATGCCGAGTTCATGCTGCAGGGTCTGCAAATGCGCTTTAAACGAGGGATCTTTGGCCTCAGTCCAGACCGCTTCTAAGATCCGGTGCATGGCATCGACGCGTTGTTCTTCGGGCACGCTATAAAACAGATGCGCCATATTTAAAGTGGCTTCGGCAGTCGGACGACAGAACGGGGTAAATGCCACTTCGGTTCGTTTCGACAGTCGCGTCGCCAAACTCCAATCAAACAGGTCACGACCGCGATAACTCAGCGGATAAACATTGAGCTGGATATTATAATAGTCGGCCAACTGTTCTTGAATATAGGCCAGCAATAACCAACTGATTGGGTCTTCGAGCGCGATATACAGATCCAACTCGGGATGCATGGCCTGAATCTCGGCCAACTCTTCGGCATCGCTGAGCAGATGCTCACGCCATTCAATATGGTTGATCAAAAAGATCGCTGGACCGGTGAGGAGTTTTTGTTGTCTGAGGCGTCGGGTCAGACGCAGTAAATCATCGACCGCTTGGTACTGGCGACCGCCAAATTCAAAATAACTCGACAGCATCGGCACCGATTCAAATACCCGTTCCGGTAATTGCTGCGGAGCATGATGTTGCCGCGCCATCATATATAAGGTACGCAACTTGCCATGCTGCTGTTGCCACAGCATATGGAACACGTCTTCGAGTAAATAGAAAAAGTTCTTCCCCGTCAGCGGGGTATTTTTAAGGATCACTTCGGCTTGGGCCAAGGCTTCAGCGCTGGGCTGCTCGGGGTTTTCATCATCAAAGCCAAAGCGATGTTGAATGGCGAGGATTTTGGCATCATTGAGGCAGTAACGATGCCATGCCGTAGCACTCATGCCATTCGGTGGCTCGGCGCTGACATCCGAGATGATGACTTTGAGCGGCTTCAGTTCATCACTGAGTAACTCATCGAGTTGCGCCAGTTGTTGTACTGCGAGATAGCTATAGACATCATCTAAACGCAGATAAATACTCAGTCCATGTTCAGTGGGTAAGACCGCTTGGCGACTCGGTTTATCATAAAACCAGCGTGATCGAATCGGATCAAACCAACGGCGCAACAGTGACATGAGATCAGCCTCAATAAAAAAACCCTTGTATTACTACAAGGGTTTATAGCAAGTTATAAGTGGATGATCAATTATACATCTAAATCAAGATCGGTCACCGCACCTTTGTCTGCACCCGAGGCCAATTTCGCAAATTTTGCCAAAGCACCCGTGGTGTAATTCGGTTTTGGTTTCACCCATGCAGCTTTACGCGTCGCCATTTCCTCGTCAGAAATATGCAAAGTCATCTCATAAGTTTCGGCATTGATGGAGATTTTATCGCCATTTTTCACCAAACCAATCGGACCACCTTCGTAGGCTTCAGGCGTCACATGCCCGATCACAAAGCCGTGGCTACCGCCAGAGAATCGACCATCGGTAATCAAGGCCACAGATTGACCCAAACCTTTACCGATAATCGCAGAAGTTGGTTTCAGCATTTCTGGCATACCCGGTCCACCTTTTGGACCTTCGCCACGAATCACCACCACTTCGCCTTCTTGCACTTCGCCGTCGAGGATGCCGCGCATCGCACCGATCTCACCCTCGAACACACGTGCAGGACCTTCAAAGTACAACCCTTCTTTACCGGTGATCTTGGCCACTGCACCTGTTGGTGACAAGTTACCTTTGAGCACCACCAAGTGAGAGTCTTTTTTCACTGGCGCATCAAATGGCATGATGATTTGCTGACCTTCAGGATAGTCCTGAACATCGGCCAAGTTTTCCGCCAAGGTTTTACCGGTCACGGTCAAGCATGAACCGTCTAACATGCCACGATCGAGCATGCGTTTCATCAATGGCTGAATCCCGCCGATCGCGATCAACTCAGACATTGAGTATTTACCTGATGGACGCACGTCTGCAAGCACTGGAATTTCTTTACCAATACGCACAAAGTCATCTAGGGTAATTTCAACACCTGCGGTATGCGCCATGGCGATCAAGTGCAATACGCCGTTGGTTGAACCACCGAGCGCGATCAAAACTTTGATCGAGTTTTCAAACGCTGATTTGGTCATGATGTCACGTGGTTTGATATCCAAACGCAACAAGTTCATTACCGCTTCACCGGCTTGTTCACAGTCGAGTAGTTTTTCATTCGACACAGCTTCTTGGGCAGAAGAACCCGGCAAGCTCATGCCCAATGCTTCGATCGCAGAGGCCATTGAGTTGGCAGTGTACATCCCACCACATGAACCCGGACCCGGGATCGCAACTTCTTCGATATGTTTGACTTGGATTTCGTTGTATTCGCCTTTGGCGTGTTTGCCCACCGCTTCGAATACAGAAATGATATCAGTATTGCCTTCACCCGGTTTGATCGAACCACCGTAGATGAACAGACCCGGACGGTTAAGACGTGCCAGCCCCATAACACAACCCGGCATATTTTTATCACAACCACCGATGGCGATCACACCGTCATAGCCTTGGCAACCGACAACTGCTTCAATCGAGTCGGCAATAATTTCACGCGACACCAAAGAATACTTCATGCCTTCAGTACCGTTAGAAATCCCGTCAGAGATGGTAATGGTATTGAAAATCACGCCCTTACCACCGGCACCATTCACGCCTGACTCAACCTCGCGGGCCAGACCGTCAATATGCATATTACATGGCGTCACATTGGCCCAAGTAGATGCAATCCCGATTTGCGGTTTTTTGAAATCGTCATCTTTAAATCCAACCGCACGTAGCATAGAACGTGCAGGTGCATTTTCCACCCCATCAAATACAGGCGCTGAATGTTCGCGTATATTGTCTTTACTCATGAAAACTCACTCCGTGGCGTAGGCAGATCGCCTTAGCTAATGATCGCGTGATCTATTTTTAATCCCAACCATTCTATAGAAGCCAAAGTGATACGCAAAGCCGAAAGTATGCTTTATGCGCGATTC
>JASLJB010000385.1 GCA_030152605.1 Acinetobacter sp.
CGGTACAACTGAAGAAGTTGCAACCCTAAACGATGGCTTGAAATTCAAAGGCAACCAAGGCGATTCAATTGCTAAGAAGCTGAATGAAGAACTCGAAATCGTCGGTGGTATGACTGCAACAGAGACTGATGCTGCAAGTTCTGAAAACATTCGTACAGTGAACAATGGCGATAAGCTTGAAATTCAATTGTCGAAGAACTTGACTGGCCTTGAGTCTGTGACTGTTGGCGAAGTGGTGATTCATCATTCAAGCAATACCATCGAAGGTCTCAGTAACAAAGACTTCTCAGCTGATGATTTCGGAGAAAAAGGCCGAGCAGCGACTGAGGAACAGTTGAAGTTGATCAGAGATGAAAACGAAGACTTTGCTGTTAAATACGACAAGCATTCAGATAATACTGCCAACAAGCATAGCGTGACGCTTGAAGGTACAACGGCTGTTTCTAGTCATCATGTCCCAGGAGGTGAAGATGATGAGCAATTACCAAGTGGTCGTATTATTACAACGGGTGGTACAAGCTTGACCAACCTCGCTAGTGCAGGTGATTACACGGACATTGCCAACGCCAGTAATGCGGTTAACGCAGGCGACTTGAATAATGCGGTACTTGATTCAAGTGGACATGTCCAAAACATTATTGGCGGCAACACGATCGTGAATCCAGATGGCAGTATCACCAATAGTAATATTGGCGGTACAGGTGAGACGACGATTGATGAAGCAATCACAAGTGTCAATAAAGCAGCGAAAGCAGCGAAGACTGAAGTGGTTGAAGGTGACAATATCGAAGTAACTGAAACGATCGGTGAGGATGGTCAAACCATTTACAGCGTCGCAACAGCACGTGATGTCAACTTTGATACGGTAACTGTCGGAAATGTGACGATTAATCATCTTAGCAATACCATTATGGGATTGGATAATCGTGATATTCATGTCGCTGATTTTGCAACGATTGGCCGTGCAGCAACTGAAGAACAGTTAAAGCAAGTAATGGATTCACAAGCCGCGAGTGATCAAGGGGCTGTCAAATATGACAAGAACCCAGATGGCTCAGTCAATAAAGACAGTGTGACACTGGAGGGCACGACTGCGACTGCATCGAAAGATCAAGCTGGCAACATCACGACTGAGGGCGGTACAAGCCTGAATAACGTGGCCAGTGCAGGTGATTACACCAACGTGAACAATGCCAGCAATGGTGTCAACGCGGGTGATCTTAACAACGCTGTCAACAATGCTGTCAATGCAGCGGGTGACAATGTTGCCAATATTATTGGTGGAAATACCACGGTCAATGCTGACGGTAGTGTGACCAACAACGATATTGGTGGTACAGGTCAGGGTACGATTCATGACGCAATTGCTTCGATTAACAAAGGAACAGCAGCTGCGAAAACTGAAGTGACCGCTGGCAAAAACATGACCGTAATCAATAAAGGTCCTGGTGCAAATGGTCAGGATATTTATGAAGTTGCGACCGCGGATGATGTGTCATTCAATAGCGTAACGTCGAATGAAGTACATGTGGGCGATGTTCACATTACCGAAACCGGCATTAACGCAGGCGATAAGCAAATCATCAATGTTGCTGCAGGTACAGTCAATAAAGACTCTAAAGATGCAGTCAATGGTTCACAGTTGAATACCACCCACCAGAAAGTGGTTGAGTATTTAGGCGGTGGTTCGAAGTTTGAAAATGGCGATTGGACAGCACCAAGCTATACCGTCGGCCATGGTGACAACGCGAGTCAGCATAACAATGTCGGTGGTGCGATCGATGCCTTGAACAAACAAGATCAAGTGCTCGGCGATCGTATTACCAACTTGGGGGATCGCATGGAACAAGTGTTCTATGACACCAACAAGCACATTGATAATGTTGAGAAGAAAGCCAATGCCGGTATTGCAGCAGCAATGGCGCTCGAAAGTGCTCCATTCGTTGCAGGTAAATATACCTATGCAGCAGGCGCCGCGTATCACGGTGGTGAAAATGCGGTCGGTGTGACCTTACGTAAAACTTCGGATAATGGCCGTTGGTCAATCACAGGTGGTGTTGCAGCAGCATCGCAAGGTGATCCAAGTGTTCGCATTGGGATCAGTGGTGTAATTGACTAAGCGTCAAACCAACACGAGGAGGGAAGCGCCATTTGGCGCTTCTTCCAAGCAACTATTTTTTTAGAGTATAAACAATGAAGAATATTGTAAAAGTATTGTGCGTTGGTTTGATTGCCGGTCTATCCATGGGCAGCTATGCAAAACAAACCAATGCAGTAGCACAGGAAGAGGTGAGTTTTCCTGAAATCAAGAAAAGTTATTTAGATCAGGTGCAGCGTTATGAATATGATGATGTTGCACGTTTGGCAGTCGGCTTAAATAAGGATCAATTCCGCCATTTACTTGGCAATCCGCATTTTAGTGAAGGCTTGTTTGCGGTTAAAACTTGGAATTATGTGCTGGATATCCGTGTTCCAAACACGCAAGACTACAAACGTTGTCAGCTCAGGATTGATTTTGATAAAGATACTTTGGCTGAGCGCTTATCTTGGAAAGGACAAGATTGTCAAAACTTTCTATATCCGAAACAGCAAGTAATCCAACAAGTGGCAGCAGCACCAGTGGCGCAAACTGAAATGTTGAATTTAAGCGCTGATGCGTTATTTAAATTTAATGGTTCAAGCACCTCAGACTTGTTACCGCAAGGGCGCAATGAGTTGAATAATTTGGCCAGCGCGATTAATGAGGGGTATGCTTCAGTAAATAAAATTCATTTGGTGGGTCATACTGACCGTTTGGGTTCAGATGCCTATAATCATCAATTGGGTTTAAAACGTGCGCAAACCGTACAGCAGTATTTAATCCAAATGGGCATTCCAAATCAGGCGATTAGTGTTGCAAGTGCAGGAAAAAGCCAACCTTTAACCAATGGTTGTCACGACATCAAGCGCGGTGCAGCACAGCAATCTTGCTTGCAACCGGATCGTCGTGTCAGTGTTGAAATCACAGGAATCAAAAAAATGTAAATCCAAACTGATGTAATGTCGGTTTAGTTTGTCATTTTGGAATCACCACCTTGTTTAAACAGGGTGGTGATTTTTTTGCATATGTGAAAACAGATTGGTTTTAATCTATTCTTAATTGTGGGTTTAGAAGAACTTATTAATTTTAAATATTACTTCGCTTGTGGGTCGGAAATGCTGCTATTGTTAAGCTGTAATACACTTAACTTGTATTTAGGTTGGTGTTTTACTTGGGCGGGCTAGTTAACGAAGTTAGTCTTTATTTAAAACCAGAAGCGCGTGGCGTTGTTTTATTATTCAGGATTTTACATAGCCTATGCTGAGTATTTTAAACCTGAATTTATGAGTATCCATTGTGAATAGCTCTTCTATCGTAGCAACGTTTAAATCAACATGATTGTTTATATTGAAAGCACAGATAAAACTCAACTTTGAATAGCCAAAATCCTAATCAGTCATGGACTTCAACCCATGCGGAAAATGGATAGGGTCATGAAAAATAATGCAGATAGCAAACGCTTAAGATCTGACATCAAGCGTTATGTTTTATTCCAAAAGTTAAGTCAATTCAAACGCTCACCTGCGCTTATACCGCACATGCTCATGTCAGGCATGCTGTTGATCAGTTTGCCTACACATAGCCAAAGTGTGCTCGGTACACCACTTGGTTCAGTGGGTGCAAATTTAACAACAAGCAACACCCCAAATACAGGTCAGCCAACGCTCGGCACTGATGTTAATCTCAACTTAGCACCCAACACAGCAGCCAATCAATCGCCGCTGCTTGATGCTCATTTAAACCTTGGAACCCAACCAATTGTCGGATCGACGACTACACCATCTACCACAGCACCAACGGCATCACCATCGGTCGGCGCTAACTTAAATCTTGGAACACAACCGAATAGTAGCTCGATAGCAACTACACCATCGGCGACAACACCAACAACATCACCATCAGTCGGCGCTCGCTTAAATCTTGGCTCACCTCCAAGTTTAGGGACAGGAACTACGCCACTTGTTACCACACCATCGACTAATGCGCCATCGGTGGGTGCAGGTATAAATTTAAGTGTGCCGTTATCAGCGCCTTTGACTGGCGGAACAGGTGCAACAGCACCTGCGACAACGCCTCCAAGTTCAGGGACAGTGACGACGCCACCTGTTACCACACCACCGAGTAGCGGCTCGACAGCGCCACCAGCCACCACACCATCGACTACATCGCCGACTAAAGCACCCTCAGTAGGTGCGGGAACTTTAGGTGTACCGTTATCGGCACCTTTGGCTGGCGGAACAGGTACAACGCCACCTACGACGACGCCTCCAAGTTTAGGGACAGTGACGACACCACCTAAAGCTACACCGCCGAGTAGCGGTTCGACTTCAACACCAGCCACCACACCATCGACTAATGCCCCATCGGTGGGTGCAGGTATAAATTTAAGTGTGCCGTTATCGGCACCTTTGACTGGTGGAACAGGCACGACAGCACCTGCGACAACACCTCCAAGTTCAGGGACAGTGACGACGCCACCGGCAACGACACCACCGAGCAGTGGTTCGACTTCAACACCATCAACCACACCGTCGACTAATGCGCCATCAGTGGGTGCAGGTATAAATTTAAGTGTGCCGTTATCATCGCCTTTGACTGGCGGAACAGGTGCGACAACGCCTCCAAGTTCAGGGACAGTGACGACGCCACCGAGTAACGGCTCGACTTCAACACCATCAACCACACCATCGACTAATGCACCATCGGTGGGTGCAGGTATAAATTTAAGTGTGCCGTTATCAGCGCCTTTGACTGGCGGAACAGGCACAACAGCACCTGCGACAACGCCTCCAAGTTCAGGGACAGTGACGACACCACCGAGCAGTGGTTCGACAGCTACACCATCAAGCACACCACCGACTACACCACCGACTAAAGCACCCTCAGTAGGTGCGGGAAATTTAGGTGTACCGTTATCGGCACCTTTGACTGGCGGTACAGGTACAACAGCACCTTCGACAACGCCTCCAAGTTCAGGGACAGTGACGACGCCACCGGCAACGACACCACCGAGCAGTGGTTTGACTTCAACACCAGCCACCACACCGTCGACTAATGCCCCATCGGTAGGTGCAGGTATAAATTTAAGTGTGCCGTTAACGGTGCCTTTGACTGGCGGTACAGGGACTACAGCACCTGCGACAACACCTCCAAGTTTAGGGACAGTGACAACGCCACCTACAGCTACACCGCCGACTAATACACCATTAGTAGGTGCGGGAAATTTAGGTGTGCCGTTATCAGCGCCTTTGAATGGCGGAACAGGTACAACGCCACCTACGACGACGCCTCCAAGTTTAGCAACAGTGACGCCGCCGCCTACAACGACACCACCGAGCAGTGGTTCGACTTCAACACCAGCCACACCGTCGACTAATGCGCCATCGGTGGGTGCAGGTATAAATTTAAGTGTGCCGTTATCATCGCCTTTGACTGGCGGAACAGGTGCAACAGCGCCTGCGGCAACACCTCCAAGTTTAGGGACAGTGACGACACCACCTAAAGCTACACCGCCGAGTAGCGGTTCGACTTCAACACCAGCCACCACACCATCGACTAATGCCCCATCGGTGGGTGCAGGTATAAATTTAAGTGTACCGTTATCGGCACCTTTGACTGGCGGAACAGTGACGACACCACCT
>JASLJB010000069.1 GCA_030152605.1 Acinetobacter sp.
GTATTGATGATCGAAATTTAGTGGTCACTTCAATCAACTTGCCCGATGCGCGGGCGTGTAAGCCTAATTTATTCACTACATCTATCGTGGTATCAATCATGACCAGTGCTTCATTTCTCTATGTAAAACTTGAATCGGCCAATCTGATGCAAGTGCCTTGGTCAGCCGATCAACAATATAAACAGAACGATGTTGCCCGCCTGTGCAGCCGATCGAAACCGTCACATAGTGACGATGACCTTCAGCAAACGCTGGCAACCATTTCAATAAAAACTGATGAATATCTTCGAACATGTCATTGGCTTGCGCATTTTCAGAGAGAAACGCACGTACGGGTTCATCAAGACCTGAATATTTGCGTAATTCTAAATCCCAATGGGGATTGGGCAAATGACGGACATCAAAAACAAAATCGGCATCCAAAGGAATGCCATATTTATAACCAAAAGATTGTAGAATCACGATCAGCTTATCTGACTGACCCAATTTAGACAACAAAATATCTTTTAAATCATGGACACTTTTATCTGTGGTATCAATGTGCAAGGTCGCCCTAAGCTTGATCGGCAGCAATAAATCTTTTTCTGCCTGTATACATTCATTCAAACTTTGCCAACGCACAGCCAATGGATGTGGCCGACGTGAGGCACTAAATCGTGAAATTAATCCCTGATCCTGAGTGGTCAAATAGATCACATCAACAGTGCCGTGCTTTTGTAATTGCTCGAACACCTGCTCAAAGCCCTGCAGATCTTCTTGGGTACTACGTACATCGACACCCAGAGCCAGTTGTTCTAAATTGTTTTCCCGATCAAGTTTTGCAACGATTTCAGGCAGCAATGCCAAGGGCAAATTATCGATGCAGTAATAACCTAAATCCTCAAGTACCTGTAAAGCAGATGACTTCCCTGAACCAGATTGTCCTGTCACGATGAGAATGCGTTTCATGGCATGGCGATCCTAAAATCAATGAATACAATAAAATTAAAACCGAACCTACAATTTAAAAACTTAAGCGCTAAAGTTGACCTGTAGATTGTCAATCAAACGCGTCTTACCCAACTTCGCCGCAACAAACAATACAACATCTTGATCAAACTGTTCAACACTTTGCAGTATGGGTGTGCGAGCCTCTACATAATCAATCTCAAAACCGACCTGTTCAAGCTGCTGACGAATATGGGCTAAGACCTCAGCCAAAGCCTGACCCTGCAACAGTTGTGACTTTGCAGCCTGTAGGCTTTGATAAATCGTCGGTGCAACTTGACGCTGCTCAGCTGTTAAATAGGCATTGCGTGAACTCAGCGCTAAGCCATCTTCGGCACGAGTGATCGCAACGCCCATCACATCGATCGGCATATTCAGATCACGCACCATTTGTTTAATCACCGCCAACTGCTGAAAGTCTTTTTCCCCGAAAAAGGCATAGTTGGGTTGCACCATATTAAACAGTTTGGTGACCACAACCGCCACACCATCAAAATGACCGGGACGTTGTGCACCACACAAATCTTGCGTGATTTGACTGACTTGAATATTGGTTAAACGCGGTTGCTGCCCATACATCTGTTCAACTGAAGGTGCAAACAAAACATCACAGCCTTGCTCAGCCAGCAAATGACTGTCTTGTTCCAGTGTGCGCGGATAACTATCGAAGTCTTCATTCGGTCCAAACTGGATCGGGTTCACAAAAATACTGACTACCACCACATCACAGAGCTGACGCGCTTCACGAACCAGATTGAGATGACCTTGATGCAGATTGCCCATCGTGGGCACAAAACCAATGATTTTACGTGAACTGCGTGCAGACTGTAAGGCAGCAGAGAGGCCTTGGATTGTGGTTTCCATTTTCATGATATTAGAGCTCGACTTGAAAACTATGTTGCTCTGCGGGGAAGCTTTGATCTTGTACTGCCTGATGATAGGCCTTGATGGCATCTAGAATCGCGGTCGCACCGGATTGCTCTTGCATAAAGTTACGTACAAAACGCGCCACATGGCCGGCATTTAAACCCAACATGTCTTGAACCACCAAGACTTGTGCGTCGGTGTCGACACCAGCACCGATCCCGATGACCGGGATCTGATCAAACAGTGCCGCAATTTCTTTACCCAATTGGGCCGGAACACATTCGAGTAACAGCATTGCAGCGCCTGCATCGACCACAGCTTGGCAATCAGCGATCAAGCGATCTGCAGCTTCACGGGTTTTACCCTGAACTTTATAGCCACCAAAGACATGTACCGACTGAGGTGTCAGTCCCAAATGCACACAGACAGGTACGCCATTACGGGTCAGGACTTGCACGGTTTCAGCCAACCAAGCACCGCCCTCGAACTTGACCATCTGCGCGCCGGCTTGCATGACTTTCTTGGCGTTTTCAACTGCTTGCGCTACGCTGCTATAGGTCAAAAAAGGGAGGTCAGTCATCAAGAATGCATGTTGATTCGCACGGCGCACCGCAGCAGTGTGATAGACCATATCTTCAATCGTGACCGGCAAGGTAGAGTCATGACCTTGGATCACCATCCCCAATGAATCACCGACTAAGATTGAATCAATTTCAGCCAATTCCATTGCTTTTGCCATACTGGCGTCATAGCAAGTTAAACAGGAAAATTTGCGTCCTTGCTGTTTAAACTGTCTTAAATCACTGAGACTAATCATGCCGATATTCCTCTATCTACCA
>JASLJB010000097.1 GCA_030152605.1 Acinetobacter sp.
TTAAAAACGGCGATGTTATTCAATTTGGGCAAGCCCTTTTCCGCTACCGCGCCTAAGCTCTCGGGGGACGAACATGTTGCAAAAAGTTCTAATTGCGAACCGAGGTGAGATCGCCTTACGTATCACCCGTGCCTGTAAAACTTTGGGCATTAAAACGGTAGGTATTTACTCTGATGCTGACAAAGACTTGATGCACTTGCGCTTCGTCGACGAAGCCGTCTGCATTGGTCCGGGTGCGAGTAGCGAAAGTTATCTCAATATCCCTGCGCTGATTACTGCGGCGGAAATTACCGGTGCAGATGCGATTCACCCTGGCTATGGCTTTTTATCAGAAAATGCAGAATTTGCTGAAATCGTAGAAAGCTCAGGCTTTATCTTTATTGGTCCACGTCCAGAACATATTCGCCTGATGGGAAATAAAGTTTCTGCGATCATGGCGATGCGTAAAGCAGGTGTACCCACCGTACCCGGCTCTGCACATGCAGTGACCACCAATAATGCGCTGGCAGAAGCCAAAGAAATTGGCTTCCCACTGATCGTCAAGGCGGCATCTGGCGGTGGTGGTCGTGGCATGCGTATTGTAGAACGTGTTGACACTTTGCTGGAATCTGTACAAGCGGCACAGCGTGATGCAGAAATGTGGTTTGGTGATGATACCGTCTACATGGAACGCTTCTTACAAAAACCAAGACATGTTGAAGTGCAAGTACTCGGTGATGGTAATGGTCATGCCGTTCATTTATATGATCGTGACTGCTCATTACAACGTCGCCATCAAAAAGTGATCGAAGAAGCACCAGCACCGAATCTACCTGAGCAAGCACGCGCTGATATTTTAGAAGCCTGTGTCAATGCCTGTAAGATGATGCAATATCGCGGCGCAGGTACTTTCGAGTTCTTGTTCGAAGACGGTGAATTCTTCTTTATTGAAATGAATACCCGTGTTCAAGTCGAACATCCAGTCACTGAAATGGTTACTGGCATCGATATTATTGAACAGCAACTGCGTATCGCAGGCGGTTTAGGTCTTGATCTGGAGCAGGATGATATCGAAGTAAAAGGCCATGCCTTTGAATGTCGTATCAATGCTGAAGATCCAGTCAACTTCCTGCCTTCACCAGGCAAGATTGAATGTTTCTACGCACCCGGTGGTGCTGGAATTCGCTTAGATTCTCATATCTATACCGGTTATAGCATTCCGCCGTATTATGATTCGATGATCGCGAAACTAATCGCGCATGGTAAGGATCGTAAAACTGCGATCGCACGCATGAAACAAGCCTTAGATGAAATGATCCTGACCGGGATTAAGACCAATATTCCATTACATAAAGATTTGATTTTGGAAGATCGTAATTTCTGTCAGAAAGCGATGGATATTCATTATTTGGAGAAGCATTTACTCAAGCAGATCCAAGTGAATGAGAATGTCGCTTAAAGCATTCAACCCCATCAAGCATTAAAACCCTAGGATAATGCGAGATCAATACACGGGATCGATATGTATACAGCACTGTAGGCTGCGATATATCCTCCCCTTAAAATGCTCGACATGATCCACTCAATGCCCCGAAGATTTGATTGACCTATATATCGGTTCAATCTTAATCTCGGGGCTTTTTCTTGTCTCATCATTATGTTTATCAGAAGATAATAACGCTCGCACTAATGCTGAGATCAACATTTAAATCTAACAAAGCCAATTAATTCATCACCCATGCATTTAGTCGGGTATTTCCGACATTTATTCTGAAATTTGTCAGGTATTACTTAAATCAATGTTGAAATATGTCACGAATACCGTATTATTCGGCTAGATTATATTTACTTGATGATCAATATGCCGCCGAAAAATAATACGATCATGCTTTTACTCATGACCATGACACCACTATTAATCAGTGGCTGCCAAGTGGTCAGTGTAAAAAATCAAGCATTAAATGTCACCATCGCCAATGAACGCGACAGTATTCTGACTCGAAATAAAATGAGCGAGGCCAGTTTAAATGTATTGTCGATGACCGGCAGTGAAACTAAACTCTGTACTGAAAACCCAGTCACCTGCGTTAGTCATCTTAAAGAGATCCCACAGATTCAGGATGAACAGTTACTGTCTACGGCCAGTGAAATATTCTTAACCAAAGCCTTAACATTGGCAGAATCTTCGCAGTGTAAGACTGGGGTTTTAAGCAAACGCCGTTCAGATGAACGTCAACTTGAGCAACAGCTCTCGCATAATCAATGCTTAGATCAGCAATTACAAATGCTCGATAAAAGTATTCGTTATAGCTATGCCTATTTATTTGAAACCAAACGCCGCCCACAAGACCGAATCTTTGATAACCGTCAAGTCCAGATTCGAGATTTTTATAATCAGGCCTTGGCGAAAATGGTGACCACTTATACCCTGCGTCATAAAGATAAAAAACTCGACCAAAAGATTAAAATTGGTCAGAGTACCTATACCATCGATTTTAGTAATTATCCGCTGCTGCAAAACCAAGATGTGCAGAGTTTAATCTCTAGCTATAATCTCAACTTTTCAGGTTTAAGATCGATTAACCGTCGAGATGGATTTGGATCTGAGTTTGTCACCATATTGGCGCAGAATGAAAAGAAACTAGAAGAAAACTATATTATCGATCCGGTGCATTATAAGTATAAAAATGGCATAAACCCCAACATCCATCAGTCACGCTATTTACCGGTCAGTATTGCCGCACAACCGCGCAGCTCACAAACCATAGATCAGATTTTAAATGACCCTCATTTCGAACTGAAAGTGTATGACCCTTACAGCACTGAGAATATTGATGTCGCGGGTAAAAACTATCCGCTTGCGGCAAACTTTTCTGCGCCGTATGGATTATGGTTGGCAGAGAATAACCTAGGGGCAGCGGCCTATCTCAGTTTAATCGATCGTGATAAACACCTGACCATGCCGCATCTGTATATGATGGAACCCTTTAACCCCAATAAGAAAGTCATCGTATTGGTGCATGGTTTGGCCAGTAGTCCAGAGGCTTGGATTCGCCTGACCAATGACATCATGGGCGATCAGGTATTGCGTGAGCATTATCAAGTGTGGCAAGTGTTCTACTCCACCAACATGCCGATTCTTGAAAGTCGCTTCCAGATCAACACCATCATCAATCAAGCATTCGATAGCATCGATCACAATAGTCCGGCGTATAAAGATGCGGTGCTGATCGGTCACAGTATGGGCGGGATTATTGCGCGACTCTTGGTCAGTGATGAAAACTTAACCGAACCGGCACTAAAACTGCTGAATACTCGTCAGGTCAACAAACTGCGAGAAAACCAAATCTTGGGACAGCGTTTGCAAATGAAGCCTGTACCGAACTTTGATCGGGCTATTTTCCTCGCCTCCCCGCATCGTGGCACGGCTTATGCTGACCTGTGGTTTACCAAAGTAGCACGCCGTATCATCAAGCTACCCGTGGCCTTCCTCGGCGCCTTGGCGGATAGCGTTGAAGATAAAGATATCAATTTCAAGCACTTTATCGATCAGATCGGTACTGGCATCATTCAAAATGGTCCGAGTGATTTGAGCCACAACTCCAAATTCACGGAACTGACCAAGAATGTCTTACCTAAAAAAGGCATGCAGTTTCACTCGATCTTGGGCAATAACACCGACTCTAAAGATCCAGATGTGATGAGCGATGGGATCGTTCCTTATCGCAGTGCGCACCTAGATGGCGCTGTATCTGAGATGATCATCAAAGGCGGACACTCGATTCAAGAAACTCCCGAGGCGGTACTAGAATTACGCCGTATCTTGAGATTGCACCTGACCCAACATGGGATCTATAAACCTTAGGGTCTAGACTCCGTAGCCATAGAAAACAAAAAAGGAGCAGTGCTCCTTTTTTGTTGCTTGGTGATTGATCTCAATGGCTGAGAAGTGCCTAGAGTAAAGGCAAGATCGCAGGCAACATCTCCTTAAATGTCCGACCATTACAGGTTTCACCTAAGGCCCCCATTTTCCACTGACCGTTATGACGGTATAGCTTGGCCACGATCAGCGCAGTATATTTGCCACGTTGTGACAGATTATATTTGGCAATTTCTACATTGCTATTGGCATCGACCACACGACAGAATGCATTTTCAACGTTCTCAAAACTTTGACCACGAAAACTGCTGATGGTAAACACCAAGCTATGAACATTGGCAGAGACTTTCGCTAAGTTCACGTGGATTATCTCATCATCACCGTCACCTGCGCCGGTAAGATTATCACCTGAATGCTGCACACTGCCATCGCGACTTTTTAGCTGCCCAAAATACACCGCATCGACAATGCTCTTATTGGCATCCAGCATAATCAAGGCAGCATCTAAGTCGATATTTTCTTGGCCCGTGCTCAATATCTTAGAGAAAAAACCACCGCCGGTACTGGCTTTGGCGACATCCCAACCCGCACCCAGAAAGATCTTGCTGAGTTGAGTACCATCTTGTTTGTTAAGAGAAATCTTTTGTCCTTTTTCGAGTTGAATACCCATAATAATTGGCTCCTTTAGGGTGATCGTTTGATATTGCTACTGTTCTGATTTTTACTTTTATCGTTTTTATTGGGATTAATTTGAATTCTGCTGACCGATACCTAAGGCACCTGCGAGCCAATGAATATAGTGATTACGATTGCGCGAGCAGACAATGACTTTGCCCTGTCCACGGAACTTAATCACCAGCCCTTCACCACTGGTCATACTATTGAACAAATTGCCCACGACCCCACGCCCTTGTGCACTGGGAATGCCGATGTTGTATTGCAGTGAAGCATCCCAAGCCACCACATGACCGTTATCTACTGTCATTTCGCCTTGCTCGGGGCTGACCTCTAACTCAAGTAAAGTTCCACTCCCTGAGATGCAGACCTGCCCTTGACCACTGGTCTCCATCACCACAAAACCACCAGTGCCACCAAACAAAGCCCCGCCGATATTGGACTGGACTTTGGCTTTGATTTGGGTTTTTTCTGTGGCAGCGACAAATGCCCCATCGGTCAAGACATATTGACGAGATCCGATCTCCAAGATCTGCATATCACCATCCAGATTCGGAGAAAGTAGACATTCGCCCTCACCACTGTTGGCTTTGATCTGTTGTTGAAAAAGTGATTCGCCCGAGGTGAATTTGCGCATAAAAGATTGCAATAAACCACCACGTAAACGCCCACTGACTTCGAGCGCTTGCTCTTTCATCACCATGGCATCTGATTCACAGTAAATTGAATCGCCACGTTGCATTTTCACCAATAAAAAAGGTTCTGGGCTACCGACCAATTGAAATTCTGCCATGTTGATTTACCTGCTGTGTTTTTTTGTTTTATGTGGTTTTTCATTGCTTGCCTACTGATGCGCTGTCGTGGGGTTGACGGGGCATTCGCTATTGAATCGAGGCGCTGTTGTTATTGTGCTTGAGGCTTATTCTAGTTGTTGCGCTTTATTCGTTGGTCATTATTCATTGCTCTTTATTCGATGCTCAGCATGACATTGAATGGCGTGCAGGCATCTGTAGCGTGTGAGCTGTGCAGCACCAAGTATGCTTATGCTTGGTGCTGCAACAAATCAAAGCGTATTAAACTGTTACGCCATAACTGGCCGCCAATGCACCGAGTCCACCGGCAAAGCCTTGGCCGACAGCTCGAAACTTCCACTCAGCAGCGTTGCGATACAGCTCACCAAAGATCATCGCCACTTCAGTACTGCCATCTTCGGACAAATCAAAGCGTGCCACTTCTTCATCTTGCTGATCTTTATTGATCACGCGGATATAGGCTTGATCGACTTGACCAAAATTTTGACCTTTTTGCTGCCCCTCATGAATCGTGACTGCAAATACCACTTTATCCACATCGGCTGGAATTTTAGACAAGTCAACCGAGATAGTTTCGTCATCGCCATCACCGTCTCCTGTACGATTGTCTCCTTGGTGATGGACTGATCCGCACATCGATGCTTTTTGATTGAAAAAAATAAAGTCAGCATCTTGCGCAACTTTGCCCAGATTGTTGAGCAGGAATGCCACAGCATCTAAATCAAATGCTTGCCCATCAGTGAGCCGTGGATTCCAGCCTAAACCCAGATCAAGGTGAATCATCGAGGGTACAGTTTTAGATAAATTGACATTACCGCCTTTAGATAAGTTAATCGACATACGCTAGTCTCCTTGCGAATTGATTTGATCTACATCTTGCTGATTTTTACTGTAACGAATGGATGAAATCACGGCCCATACAATAAATGCGACCCCAATCAATCCAGTCACGACTTCAGGAATATGCATTCCTGTACCACTGCCCAACATGATCAGTGCCAAAGCACCAATGGCATAATGCGCACCATGCTCTAAGTAGACATAGGCATCCAAAGTGCCTTTTTCCACCAAGTAAATGGTCATCGATCGTACAAACATCGCACCAATCGCCAGACCCAACATGATGATCACCACATCACTGGTAATCGCAAAGGCACCAATCACGCCATCAAAACTAAACGAAGCATCTAAAACTTCTAAGTAAATAAAGCCACCGATCCCGGCTTTGACGATATTGCCGGTGGTATTTGAACTGCTGCTCTGTGCTTCGCCATCTTCATCATTTGCAGAACTGCTTTCCAACAAATGTCCAATCACTTGCACACCGACATACACCACGATGCCCCAAATACCCGCCATGGTCACGGCGAGACGCGAGGCTTCAGCCACATTCATGGCCATCACGATCAAGGCCAACAGCGCGATAAAAATCGACATGGCTTGAACATTGGCCAACTTGGCTAAACGCACTTCGAGCCATTGGAACCAATGGGTGTCTTTTTCAGCATCCAAGAGGAAGTTTAGAAACACCAATAACAGGAACAAGCCACCAAAAGCAGCAATTTCAGGATGATGCGCCATCAAGCGTGCTGAATATTCTTTAGGATCATTCAACGCCATTTGAGCGACTTCAATTAAACCCATATCCGCAGTGACACCGACAATAATTAGTGGGAATAGCAAACGCATTCCAAATACCGCCACGATAATCCCGACGGTTAAAAACAAAGTACGCCAGAACTTATCCCAATGTTTGAGTACCGAAGCGTTAACCACAGCATTATCAAATGACAACGACACTTCCATGACGGCAAGAATCGCGGTGATGGTCAATGCCTTAAACATCGTCGATAAACCCGCATCGACCCCATGGGTATAGCCCCAATAGGCAGACAATGCCAAACAGACAAAGGTGAAAAAAATTGAAAAACGAAAATGCTTCATATACTTAGCTCAGTACTTAGATGTTAGTGCTTAGATGTTAATACCATATTGATGACACAACGCGCGTAAGCCGCCGGCATAGCCTTGACCGACTGCACGAAATTTCCATTCGGCGTTGTGGCGATATAATTCACCGAAAACCATGGCGGTTTCGGTGGAGTAATCTTCATTGAGATCGAAACGAACGATTTCAGCTTGTGAGTTATCGTTCACAATACGAATAAATGCATTTTGGACTTGCCCAAAATTTTGACCGCGTGCCTCAGCGTCATGAATCGTGACCGTGATCACAATTTTATCAATGTCCGCCGGTACACCTTGTAACTCAATTTTGAGTGACTCATCATCACCGTCGCCCGCGCCGGTAAGATTGTCGCCGGTATGTTGTACAGACCCTTCTGCAGAACTGGGTTGATTGTAAAAAATAAAGTCCTGCTCTCCGCGAACTTTGCCTGTTGTATTCAGTAAAAATGCCGATGCATCGAGATCAAAGTCCACGCCATCAGTGGAACGTGCATCCCAACCCAAGCCCACCAGAACATGGGTTAAGCTGGGGTCTGTTTTACTGAGGGATAGATTACCGCCTTTATTCAATGAAATAGCCATGAGAGTTCCTCTATTGTTGAGCTTTTGCATGTTCAATGCATGCTTTTTTTTGCTTTAATTTCTTGAACCATTAAATAATTTTTCATGACACAGTTTTAAATCAACCATCGACGACAAGTTTAAATCAATTGCACCAAGATTCAGTAAATTATTGATAATACCTGTAGATTTATTGGACATTAATCCAGTCGATTGGCTTTGCCCG
>JASLJB010000141.1 GCA_030152605.1 Acinetobacter sp.
TCTTCATAGGATTTTTCCACCCCGATCTTACCGATCAAGTTGGTACCGGCATAAGCATCTTTGTCGATACTTTTTAATTCTTTATCATTGATCCGACCCACATAGCCAATCACATGAGCAAACAATTCACCATGTGGATAATAACGCGTCATTTGCGTTTCAATATACACACCGGGGAACTGATATTTAACCTCACTGAACCTAGCAATATCGGCCTCAGTCAAGTTGAGCTTGAGGGTGACGCGCTCAGTTTTACGTGCTGTTTTGGCACGGCTTTTAAAGCGTTCAACATCTTCGCTGCTGAGCTGTAGCAATGGGGTTAGACGTTGCAATGTATCATCGAGATCACTGATATCCGCTTTACTTAGGGTTGCGGTAAATACCGGATAGTTGTCTGCGAGCAAAATGCCGTTACGATCGTAAATATAGCCACGAGAGGGTGCAATCGGTTGCAGTCGAATGCGGTTTTTATCCGAAGCATTACTAAACTCTTCATGATGCACGATCTGTAAATAAGCGTAGCGTGCCAATAAAAGCAGCATGCACATAAAGACGAAAGCAATCGCAATAAAGACTCGGCTACGAAAGATGCGCTTTTCTTGTTGAACATTTTTTAGAGGAAACTGCTGCTTCATAGGGGGTGACTTGCTCAGCACTTGGTGAGGTTAAACTAAAGCAAAAGATTTTACCTTAGAATTGCTTAAAAGAATTAAATAATTGAGTCGCAGGCCTGAATTGATGCGCTTCTTTGACTTTTTAGACAGTAAAATTATAGGGTTTTGTATATGAGCGAAATGTTATTTCTGTTAGAGTCAAATTCGAAGGACTTAAAAAATTGATCGTAGAAAACGAGGGAATTTGGAGAAAAAATGAAAAAAATCTATCCCTTTGTGATGCTTATTATGTTTGCTAATCAATCACATGCTACTATTAAGGATGATTTATTACAACCCAAGCTCAAAGCTGAGGATGCTTCGACTTTTAATGTGGGGGCAGGCTTAACCATGAAGCTTGCACATCTGAATGCAGAGTGGGTCAATCCTTATGGTATTGCTTATACGAAGCTCGGTGCTTTTACCAATGGTGATCATGCCTTTGGTGCACAAGTCGGTTTTCGTACGCCCATTGTCCTGACTGGAAAAGATAAAAATGGTTATTACTTGGGTGTTTATGCTGGACATCTCAAAAGTAAATCATTCGGTGGCAGTGATGAAACTCAACTGGGTGCTGGGGTAGATTTGTCTTATGTACTCCTCAATAAAGAACGCATCAGTACATTTAGCGTTGGATTGGGTGGGGGTGAGAAAGTATCGGTAGGAAACTCAACACTGATTGATAGTAAACCGGTGATACAGTTTGCCTATACCCTAAGTCTGGGTTTTTAAATTGTCATGTTAAATAGTTTATTTGACCACAAATAGAAATAAATACGAGAGTCATGCATGTTTGAATACCTTAGTGATTTGTGGCAAAGCTTTCTGAGTCGCCCCGATCATCTTGCAGTTTTAAGTATTATCCCCGTTACTGCATTTGTGACTTGGGCGCACGTTTGGATGGCGCTTAAAATGGTGTTTTATCCGATTAAGTTTTGGGGATTTCACCTTGGTCCGATTCCAGTCGGCTGGCAAGGCATCGTGCCACGCAAGGCAGGCCGAATCTCGGGCATTATCACCGACAACACTCTATCCAAACTTGGATCATTGCGTGAGTTTTTAAATGCAATGGACCCAGAAGATATGGCCAGAATCATCGGTGAACAAGTCGGATTTGAACTTGAACATTTAATCGATGAAGTCATGATCGATCGAAATGCGGTGCTATGGGAAAACTTACCTTATTCAATTAAACGCCGAATCTATGCCCAAGCACATAAACAGTTGCCGATTATTCTCAAAGAATTAGTGACTGAGCTGACCATGAACGTCGAGTCACTGGTCGATATGCGCAATATGGTTGTTAGTCAAATGGAAGGCGATCGTCGATTAATGGTGCGTATGTTCCTTAAGGTTGGTCAAAAAGAAATCAACTTTATTTGGCATATTAGTGCACTCATCGGTATGGTTTTCGGGGTGTTCCAGATGATGGTATGGTTCTTAGTGCCATGGCATTGGACGGTTCCATTCTGGGCTGCGATCTGGGGCTTTTTGACCAACTGGATTGCGATCTGGATGGTCTTCAACCCAGTCTATCCGCATTATGTTCGTTTCCCTCAATTGTTTGAAGTGAAAAAAAATCATAAATTCCCTTGGCTTAAGCCTGTGATTCCACGTATTGGGCGTTATAATATCCAAGGTGCTTTTATGAAGCGCCAAGAAGAAGTCTCAGATGTTTTTGCGAGTGTCGTCACTGAAGACCTAATTACGTTAAAATCGATCATGACCGAAATGATGTATGGTCCTCAAAAAGATAAAACCCGCCGAATCATCAAACGCCATATCAATCAAATTATGGAAACCCCTTTGGTGCGGACATCGTTACAGTTGTCTTTAGGCCCAAGAGAATACGCAAAACTTAAAACTGACTTGATTGATCGGTCGATTGAAATTACGATGGTTCCTGTATGCGATCCAGCATTTAATGCCAGTCGTGCACAGAAGATATTTCAAATGTTTAAAGATCGTATTCGTGAGTTAACACCAGAAGAGTTCCAAAACTTACTTCGTCCGGCGTTTCGGGAAGATGAGTGGATTTTAATTTTGTTGGGTGGGGTCACTGGTTTTATCGCGGGCTTAATACATTTATTTGTGGCTTTCCTATAAAGAGTTGCCGACATCTTGCCAAACCTTGGTTTGGCATCACGAGGTTTCATATATATTGTTTTAAATGAGGATGTTTTTTTATGCGCATTATTTTACTCGGACCACCTGGAGCAGGCAAAGGTACTCAGGCTCAGTTGATCTGTAAGCGCTACGATATCCCACAAA
>JASLJB010000281.1 GCA_030152605.1 Acinetobacter sp.
ACCTTGCCAAGGTTGGGGTCGGGAGTTCGAGTCTCCTTTCCCGCTCCAGATATTTAAAAAACCCCTGATCGAAAGATCAGGGGTTTTTTATGTGCTGAGTTTTAAATAATTATTAAATCCTTATTCAATCAAATCTCAAAAACCATCCCCCCTACTCAGCACACCTAAACTGGATCAATCTGGTTGAATCCCATAATAAGCATGCTGCAATAAGTCACGTATGGCATTTTTTTCGATCGGCTCAGGCTTCCAATAGGGATTGGCGAGCGCAATTTCAGTAGCCCGATCCAGATCAGTTTCTCGCATTCCCAGAGATGCCAGTGTCGTCGGCGCTTCTAGACCAACAATCAGATTGAATAACGCCTGCGCCGCCGTTCCTTGCTCTACCGCTAATGCACGCTTGATCTGCAGCATCGCCTCAGGTGCAGCATGTTCATTATAGGCAACCACATGCGGTAAAATGACGCTATGCGTTGCTGCATGTGGCAGATTAAAACTGCCACCCAAGCTATGACAAAGCTTATGATGTAGCGCCATACCCACATGACCCAACACATAGCCACACAACCATGCGCCATATAAGCATTGACTGCGCGCAGCAATATTCTGTGCACCTAATTTAAGCTGCTGCAAGCCCTCGGCCATCGACTTAATGCCCTCTTCAGCCAATAGCGACATTAGCGGATTGCCATTTTGGGCATACAAGCCCTCAACCGCATGTGCAATTGCATTGATGCCACTTGCCGTTGAGAGCGTTATTGGTAAATTTAAAGTCAATTCAGGATCATAGATCACCGTCTTTGCCAAAACTCGCGAATCTTTACCAGTTTTTTTGATGCCATTTTCAGTGATGCCATAGACAGGCGTCATTTCGGAGCCAGCATAAGTCGTGGGTATGGCTAAAATCGGCACCTGATATTCAAGCACGATGGCCTTCGCCAAGCCGATCGTCGATCCGCCTCCCACCGCAACCACACAATCAACAGCAAGATGTTGTGCAATTTGGCGTGCTTCCCGTGCCGACTCAATCGGTACATGCATGATGGCTTTTGCATGAATAGTAACCTCGATATGATCTAGCATGGCTGCAATTTTCTCGGCCAATGCAACTTGTCCGGGTGTGGAAAGGATCAACACCTTGTGCACAGCCAAGTACTGGAGTTCTTGCTTGAGGTGCTGCACGGCACCCACACCGAAAACAACTCGGCTCGCTGCAATCTGAGATATAAATTCACGCATCCTGACCTCCATCCTCGCTGCGCTGCATTCGGCTTCGCCATCACGCCTGACTTGGGGCGCCTTGTTGTTGATTTAAAATAAAATCAAAGTCGAGATGATAAAAGGGTGTGTGATGTACTCGACCTTGTGTATCTCGACCATTTTCATGACGCACCCAATGCGCGATTAATGACGCGCGCACGCCGAATACAGCATCCTCATCTAAATATTTACTCTGATCTTGAAAAACATGTGTGACTAAACGCGTATAGCCAGGCGCACTAATCATAAAGTGCAGATGTGCAGGTCGCCAAGGATGACGCTTCAGTGCCTTGAGCATCTGACCGACTGGGCCATCATCAGGGATCGGATAAGCCTCGGGCAGAATCGTTTGAAAATAATAGCGACCCTGTGCATCCGCCTCAAAAACTCCACGCCCCTGATGTCTCTGATCTCCCTGCTGAAGAGCAAGATCAGGTTTTTGCACATCATAGAAACCATCTGCATCGGCCTGCCATACATCTATCATCGCTCCCGCAATGGGCTGTCCCTGCTGATTTAAAATCCGCCCCTGAACAAAGCACGGCAAGCCACACAGACCATGACCAATATCAGCGCCAAGTGCGAAACGTGGTGCATTTTCCACGTGAAACGGTCCAAATACCGTCGCCTCAGTACAGCCCTGTGGCTTTTTATGGTTTTGTGCTGTCACTAAGGTCGATAGTCCTAAAGTATCAGACAATAAAATAAATTCTTGACGTTGGGGACTACAGATCTGTCCAACCTCAGTTAAAAACTGAATGCCCTGCTGCCACTCTTGCTCGGTCAGTTCGGTTTCACGTGCGAATGCATGTAAGTGCATCACCAAAGCGTGCATGATATTTTTGAGGCGTTGATCGGGCGTAGATGCATTGCGCTCAATCACGGCTTGGGTAATTGTGGTTTCATCTAAGTCCCTCATTTTCTCGCTCCCTGCACACGCCTCACCTGATCTTTGTCATGCTAGGCTGCGACAAAACAAAATAGAATACAAATAGCGAAAATCTGTATTTCATCCATGCAAGAATCAATGATCGGAACATACTCAATACGCCCAGTATCTCGTCAAAACATAAAAGATAGACCAGTACTCAGCGAGGCCAAGCCATGGATAGACTCACCAGTATCGAACTCTTGATCGCGGTTGCTGAACTCGGCACCTTGCAAGCAGCAGCGCTGCAACTTGATATCTCAAATGCCGCGGCGACTCGACATATCCGAGCACTGGAAAATCGCCTCAATGTTAGACTCATCGAGAGAACCACACGGCGCTTAGCACTCACGCCGATTGGCATCGACTATTATAAAAAATGTAAATTACTTTTGACTGAACTCCATCAAACCGAAGCACAAATCACCGCATCAGCAACTGAGCCGCAAGGGACAGTCACGATTAGCTCTTCTATCTCATTTGCAATCATGCATTTGACTCCATTGATCCCGAAATTCAATCAACACTATCCAAAAATTAAAATTAAGCTGATCGGTGCAAACCACTATCTAGATATTATCGACAGCAACATTGATATCGCGATTCGTACCCGAGAATTTGAGCCAGATTCGAATTTAACTATCCGTAAATTGGCCACTACACGGCGTATATTGGCTGCATCCTATGACTATATTCAACAGCATGGTAAACCCGAAAATATTGAAGAATTGCAACACCACCAACTGTTGTTATATCAATATGCCAATCATCCACGACAGTTAAATTTTAAAAACCAAGCGCAAAGCAAACAGATCGTGGTTACTCCGCTATTAGAAAGCAATGATGGTCAAATCCTTCGCGCTGCAGCCTTAAATGGGGTTGGGATCTTAATCCAACCGCTTTATATTATTTACTCGGATATCGTCAATGGAAGATTGATCCCGATCCTGACGGATTGGGAGTTACCTGAACTCAACATCAATATCGCTTTTCAAAGTCGCCAATTCATGCCCATGAAAAATAGACTTTTTATCGACTTTCTCATCCAAGATTTTAAACAGCATGAATATGAACGCTGCTGGCGTCGTATTCAA
>JASLJB010000002.1 GCA_030152605.1 Acinetobacter sp.
GTGACCCCACAAGGTCGTCGTTCGAGTACTGCACGTGGCTATTTGGATCAGTGCAAAGGCCGCAGCAATCTCACGATTGAAACCCATGCCACCACCGATAAGATCTTGTTTAATGGCAAGACTGCGATCGGGGTTCAATACTACAAAGGCAGCAGCCAAACCCCGACCCAAGTGCATGCTAGCCGTGAAGTCTTGCTCTGTGCCGGCACCATCGCTTCACCGCAAGTGTTGCAACGCTCTGGCGTGGGTCCCAAAGCCGTTTTAGATGAATTTAATATCCCCGTGGTACATGAACTTCCGGGTGTGGGCGAAAACTTACAAGACCATCTGGAAATGTATTTGCAATATGCCTGTACCCAACCGGTATCCTTGTACCCGTCATTGAAATGGTATAACCAACCTGCCATCGGTGCAGAGTGGTTATTTATGGGCACTGGCACTGGCGCCAGCAATCAGTTTGAGGCTGGTGGCTTTATCCGGACTCGCGAAGAGTTTGAATGGCCGAATATTCAATACCACTTCTTGCCGGTGGCGATCAACTATAACGGTTCCAACGCGGTCAACGAACATGGCTTCCAAGCGCATGTCGGTTCGATGCGTTCGCCATCGCGCGGTCGGATTCGGATTAAGTCACTCAATCCGCATGATCATCCAAGCATTCTGTTTAACTACATGTCGACTGAACAGGACTGGCAAGAGTTCCGTGATGGGATTCGCATCACCCGTGAAATCATGCATCAGCCTGCACTGGATGCCTATCGCGGTCGTGAAATCAGCCCCGGCAAGCTGGCCAAAACCGATGCCGAATTGGATAACTTTGTACGCGACCATGCTGAAACGGCATTCCATCCATCTTGTAGCTGCAAAATGGGTGAAGATGAGATGGCAGTGGTCGATGGCCAAGGCCGTGTGCATGGGGTTGCCAATCTACGCGTGGTGGATGCCTCGATCATGCCGCTCATCATCACCGGTAACCTCAACGCCACCACCATCATGATGGCGGAGAAAATCGCCGATGTGATCCGTGGTCAGCGCTTACCGCGCTCAACGGCAGACTATTTCAAAGCCGGTGATATGCCACTGCGTCAAGCACCGATGCGTGTCTTTGATCCTGCCACACTGGTCTAAACTGCTCCGCTTAATCGACAGCCCAAGCCCAAAAGGTTTGGGCTTTAAACATCTTGGACTGTAATAGATCTTGGCTTGGGCTAAAACCATCAGGCAAAAAAAAGCCCCTCAATCTGGGGCCACGCCGAAATAGCGGCAAAATTAGTCGTTATAGCGCATGCATTTTCAAGGCTGATCAGGCTTTAAAATTCATGTCCTAAACGAGATAACTGCTGCGTAATTTACATTAAAAATTATTTAAAAACAACACTATAAATAGGTATTGACCTTTTTATCGCCAGTAATATCATTCCGATTTAAACACATACACACTTACTTGCATTACTCTATTATGTGACTTAATTCGCGTATTTTTAGCAATAATACAAGGTGCTACGCAATGCAGCAGCTTTTAAAAGAATGCAACATGACATTCAAGTTTTCCGCAGCTGAGCTGCATTGCAAAATAAATTAAAAAAATCCAATAAAAACAAAAAAATGGCTGTTTTCACAGCCACTCTTATCTTCAAAACCGTGCTTGAGCACGCCGCTAGAAGCTGACACCGATATTTAAGTTGACCCGATGTAGCCATTTATCACTATTAATCGACGTGGCCGAAGTGAATCCGGTGCCATTGGTGGCGCCGCCGATGATATTGGCATTTTTACCCAGTGTGTAATCTGCCCACAGCATAAACGGACTGGCGATCAGCATCATGCCGGTGGTGTTCATTTGTGAACCGGCCCAATCACTGCGTTTTTTATCCATATAACTGTAGTCATTATAGAAACGTACCGCTTTGAGCATGCCCATGTCTTTCATCGGCACGGTATAGGCCAGATTAAAGCTGGATACCGTGGCTTCTGAGGCGATGAAATAAGCAGGCGTCAGGCCATTGGCGCCCATCAAAGTCATATCACTGTCTACGCCACTTGGGTTTTTGGCATCGTATTGATAGTGAATCACCGAGCCCTGAATATTCCAACGCTGGATATTGCTGTTGGCATGTAGTCCCACGGCGTAGTATTTGCCATCATCATCGGTCAAGCTGTTATGTAACTGTGACACCGCGCCAGAAAAGCCAAACTCATGTTTGCCCAGATCATTTTCAAGTTTCTTCACTGCCCGTACATTGACCTGATGGCGTTTTTCATTTTGATAGCCCTTTTGAAAGGGAAAGGCATTTTCGGTCAGATCATCATAGCGCGCACTTTCAGGTGAATAGCGCAGATCGGTCGGCAACATACGCGGATAGTAGCCCAAGCTCATGTCCCAATCTTGATCTTTATAATTCCAATTGATGCCCGGCGCGATGTTGTTGCCATAGCCTAAAAAGAACGGAATATGATAGGTCCAGCCATTTTGTGGATAGGGATAGATCGCAAAGGGCTTATACACCAAACCAAAGTCCAACTGATTCTGATCATTGACCTTATAGCCAACAAAAGCCTTTTCAATCGAAGTGAATTCTTGATCTTGCAGCACAAAACTCGAGTTGAGTGAGAAGTCGTCATATTTACCTTTTAGATCGACTCGGAAAATATCAAACTTGAGCTTGCCCATACTACGATTGGGGCTGTCCCAACTCTCATAGCGATGGTTGAGCCGCAGCGCGCCACCGACTTTAAACTCCGCCGTACCATCCTGACTTTTCCATTGCAGCGGTGACTCTACTGCAGAGAATGCATGTTGTGTTGTGCAGCACAGCACTGCAACCCCGAATCCGATTTTCAATTTTGTTTTCATAGATTTACTTCCTGTAAAACCCCAACAACATGCCTTTGATCTTGATCATCGACATCTTGTTTGCAGCCCCTGCTGCATTTTTTCGTATATAAAACTTTGTTTATGATGATTTTGAGTTAAAAAAAATAAGCGGTTGAGCAATTCCATCGCGTGTCTACTGCGCTTAATCTCGCCTCTTGCGCCATATATGGCTCATCTTTGCCAAAGAGTGGAATTCCTTTGAATTCAACACCATGTTGAATTCAAAGGCACTCCTGTAAAGCATTAATAAAGTTTTTTCTGTGGTGGGCCGGCGAAATTCAGCGGCCCGATGGCATGCATATCGAGCTCGATCAGGCTTGGTCCATTTAAGGCCACTGCGGCCTGAATGATCTGCGCAAATTCTGCGGCACTACTGACCTTCCAACTTTTGAGGCCCATCGAATCGCCAAGCATCTTGTAGTCTGGGGTATGTAAGTCATTAAAATACTGGCGTCCATCAAAGTAGTTGTTTTGGATACCGCGCATCACGCCATAGCCACCATCATTCATGATCATCAGCACCATATTGGTCTGCTCCTGCACCATGGTCGCGATCTCGCCAATGCCGAGCATCAAGCCGCCATCCCCCACCAAACTGACAACTTTCTTCTCTGGATTGGCGATCGCGGTACCAATGCCTGTGGCCAAGCCCAAGCCAATCGCACCCGCCAGAGAATGGATATTTTGTAGCGGTTGCTGCACTGGAAATAAACGACTGCCCCAAGTACTGCCCGACATGGTGATGTCACGCACCAAGATGCCATCTTGCGGCAGCGCAGCACGTAAGTGATCACAAATCAACGCATATTGGTCGATCTGCTGGCGTAGTGCATGTACGGCAGAGTGTTTGGCCTGCTTGATCTGTGCATCATAAGCGGCGTCGATCTTCGAGACACCGGCCAAGCCCTTGAGCAACTGCTGCAAGAAGTCTTTGGCCTCGGCACAGATAAACTGACTGACCGGATAGTTGCGCTGCTGTGCGACAGGGTTGGCATCGACCTGAATCACATGGGCTGGGAATTCAACCGAATAGGTTTTGGTTTCATTACTGCGTAGCCGCGACCCCAACACCAACAACAGGTCAGCATCTTTCAGCAGTTGCTCTACATCGGCCGAGTTATGAAAGGCGCCTAAGCTACGTGGATGATCATCGGCCAAGACACCCCGGGCATGGGTCGAAGACACAATCGGAATCCCCAGATCAGCAATGGCCTTAACCTCAGCAACACTGTCCAAGCACCCGCCCCCGATCCAAAATACTGGACGCTGTGCGGCTTTGATCGCATTGGCAACCACCAAAACCTCATCCGCATCGGCCTGTGGCATCAATAACGGGTGAACTGGGCCTAAATTGGCTGGCAAATCAATCATCGCCGCCTGCACATCGATCGGTAACTCAACACTGACCGGTCCCATCGGCACGGTGGTCGCTACTCGGATCGCTTCGCGGATCACGCCGATCGCATGTTCTGGATGGGTAATCCGAAATGCCGCCTTGCTGGATGCTTTGAGGAAACTAAGCTGATCTTTGGTTTCATGAATAAAACTGGCATCACGATCTAAATATTCACGCTCTACCTGTCCGGTCAGATGCAGGACGGGACTAGCGGCGTTCATGGCTTCGATCAATGAACCCACCGCATTGCCGGCACCGGCCCCGGTACTGGTCAATGCCACGCCCAAACCTTTGAAGCGCGCATGCGCATCCGCCATGGTCACGGCACCGGCTTCGCCACGTGCCGCCACAAAGCGAATCTTGTCACGGCGACCGACTGCGTCTGCGATCGGTAAGTTATGGATCGAGATCACCCCATACAGGCTCTCAACCTGATGGGCTTCGAGTAGTCGTGCGATCGCCTCACCGACATTGACCTGCTGTGTGCGCTGTTCGACTGCCTGTTCAGTGGTGAGTGCAGCTTTGAGTTCAGCAAAAGTGGCTGCGCTGCTGGCGGTGTTATTTGTTGCTGTCGCTGTTTTGCTTCTATTTTTAGTCATAGATTGTGTCATATCTGCCTCTACTTGCATGCTTGATGCAATGTGCTTGCTCGTTGTTTTAGTCGTATGTTTTGGTCATATTTTTTTCATGATGCAATGAGTTGGGCGGCAAAACACCTCGCCTTAGTCACACCACGGATTCGGTTGCTGACTCATTCCGAGATAAATACTCTTTTGCTGCATATAAGACAGGATGCCGTTACGGCCTTTTTCACGCCCAATCCCACTGTCTTTAAAGCCACCAAAAGGCGTCGAGATCGAAAACTTCTTATAGGTGTTGATCCACACCGTGCCCACCTCTAAGTTGCGCGCCAGTCGCCATGCCTGACGATAATTTTCAGTCCAAATCCCGGCGGCCAAGCCATAGCAACTGTGATTGGCCTCACGCAACAACTGCGCTTCATCTTCAAACGGCATCACCACCAACACCGGGCCAAAGATTTCCTCTTGGCAGGTCTGTGCCGTGTTGTCTAAGCCGGTGATAATGGTCGGTAAGTAATAACTGCCTTTGCTCAATTCACCCGTGGTCAGCGCCTGTCCACCGATCTCAATCTTGCCGCCCTCACGCAGTGCCAATTGCACATAGCGATCCACCGACTGCAAATGCTTGTCATTGATCAAACTGCCAATATGCACATCCGCTTGTTCAGGATGGCCGACCCGCAGTTGCTGGGTCAGCTCAATCACGCGTGCTAAAAACCGATCATAAATACTGTGATGCACAAACAAACGTGAACCGGCGATACAGGCTTGACCAGCTGAGCTAAAGATCCCATAGACCACGCCCTTGGCTGCCAGTTCGAGATCGGCATCCGCCAGCACAATCGTCGCTGATTTACCGCCCAACTCCAGTGAGGTGGTAATCAATTTATCCGCCGCGATATGTGCCAAATGTCGACCGGTGCTGGTGCCGCCAGTAAACGAGATTTTGCGCACCAAGGGATGCCTGACGATGGCATCCCCGATCACCGAACCGCTACCGACCAAGACGCTGAGTAAGCCCTTGGGCAGACCGGCCGCTTCAAAGATTTTCGCCAGTTCGAGCGCGATCAATGAGGTGACTTCGGCAGGCTTGAGGATCACCGCATTGCCGGCCGCGATCGCCGGGGCAATTTTCTGCATCTCGCTGGCGATGGGCGAATTCCACGGCGTGATCGCTGCCACCACACCGACCGGTTCATGCACACTCAAGGTCATAAAGTCAGCTGCGCGTGGCGTGGTCAGGTCTTCATCCAGTGTTTCACAAGCCGCTGCCACATAACGCGCCGTCGCGGCGGCACTCATCACCAAGCCTCGGGTCTCAGACAAAGGTTTACCGTTGTCTCGGGTTTGTAGCAGCGACAAGGCATCCACGCGCGCCTCGATCAAATCCGCCACCCGATATAAAATTTTGGCCCGTTCATGCGCCATGCTGTGACGCCAACTGGCATCGCGCCAAGCACGCTCTGCGGCTTCAATCGCCTGATTCACGTCCTCTAAACTGGCGCTTGAGATCTCAGCGTTAAGCGATTGGTCAGCAGGATTGCGGCTCAAAATCGGTGTGCCACGCCCCAGTCGCCATTCCCCTGCGATATAAATTGGTTCTACCATCCGGATATCCCCTTGAGCCCGATTCAGTTTCGGCTCAGTCCTTGCTCATTTATTAAATTTGAATCGCTTCAACACTGTTACGGCAGGCGCGGATCACGCTCAATGCCGCCAAGGTTGAAGTCTTTGGATTGGCGGCCAAAGGCACACCGGCCATTTCGATACACATCTCACCAAAGCGCCCCGAGGCCACGATGATGTGTTTGTTTTTTTGCAATCCCGGATCAACCATCAGTTCGACCTGGGTCTGGTCTAAGCCCAATCCCGCCAGTGCAATGGTGGCGGCGACATTGGCATTGGCCGGAAACTGCAAGGCCGCTTCACGGGCACTGCCCCGAAAAAACACCGTTGGCGCAGTCACCTGCTCCAAATCCAGCAGTTGCTCGGCATAACTACCACGCCAACTTTGTGGACTTTTCTGGCCCTGATAGACCACGCGTTCCAAACCACCTTCTTTGGCCGCAGCGATGCCATCGATGCCCGCGATGGCGCCAGCCAACAGATGTAGCTGACCAGCGGAGCGTTCCGCCGTGCTTTGCAGGCGACGATAAAATTCGTTATCGGCCAAACTGCCCACCGAGATCAGCCCCAAAGTCCAACCACAGGCCAAGATCTGCTCGGCATGCTCGCGTACTGCGGCTTGACCCGCGACCTCGATCACATAGTCGGGTTGCCCCTGACATTGTGCGATGGTGGAAATCACCGTCACCTCAGCCCCGACTTGGGCTTTGACTTTGTCTACGCTGGATGCGGGCACCACGATCCACTTCAACAACAGATCTTGGGGCAAGTGCCGATACACCTCTGCGGCCATGGCACCAAATCCAATCATCATCAGTTTTTTCATGTGCGACTCCTTAGAGATGTTTATTAAAGCCACCCGAGACATCGAGTGCCGCGCCAGTGGTATAGGACGCCATCGGTGAGGCTAAAAACACCAAGGCGCGTGCCGGTTCTTCTGCGCGTCCGAGGCGCTGCATCGGAATACCGCGTTGCTTGGCAATATTGGCGGTCCATGCTGCCCACGTCAGACTTTGATC
>JASLJB010000024.1 GCA_030152605.1 Acinetobacter sp.
TTGCTCGAATTTTTAACCTACTCGCAAAAATAAAAGGAAAATCTACAACGTGTCTCAATATACGGCTCAATCTCTTGAAGTTTTATCTGGTTTAGATCCAGTACGTCGTCGTCCCGGGATGTATACCGATACCACGCGTCCGAACCACTTAGCCCAAGAAGTCATCGATAATGCTGTGGATGAGGCATTGGCCGGTCATGCCAATAAAATCACCGTAACGGTCTACAAAGACGGTTCCTTGTCGGTCGAAGACAATGGCCGTGGTATGCCGGTGGATATCCATCCTGAGTTTGGTCAAAGCGGTATTGAAATTATCATGACCAAGCTGCATGCCGGGGGCAAATTTAGCACCGACAATTACCAGTTTTCCGGCGGTCTGCATGGAGTCGGTATCTCGGTGGTGAACGCGCTTTCCACCCGAGTTGATGTGGCGGTACAGCGTGATGGCAATCTGTATAAAATGACCTTTGCACAGGGTGTACCGGTTGCAGGACTTGAAGTGCTCGCAGGTAAAGCACCCAAGCGTGCGACGGGGACGCGTGTACATTTTTGGCCAGAAGACAAATATTTTGATTCTCCAAAATTCGCACTCAAAGCTTTAAAACATAACCTCAAAGCCAAAGCGGTATTGGCTGCAGGTCTGCAAATTTGCTATGTCGACGAAATCAATCAAGAAAAAATTCAATGGCAATTTGAAAATGGCCTAGTCGACTATTTGATGGATGAGCTCCAAGACCGTGAGATCGTGCCACACCCTGCCTTTGTGGCTGTGGGCGAAGCCGAGCGTGCCAGTGCTGAATTCGCAATTTGCTGGAATGTTGAAGGCGGCGAGCAAGTCCAAGAAAGCTATGTCAACTTGATTCCCACCGCACAGGGCGGTACCCATGTCAACGGTCTACGTTCTGGTGTCGCCGAGGCGCTACGTGAGTTCTGTGAGCTGCGTAACCTGTTGCCACGCAACACCAAATTGGCTGCGGATGATGTTTGGGATGGGGTCAACTACATCCTGTCGCTCAAGTTCCAAGAGCCGCAATTTTCAGGGCAAACCAAAGAGCGTTTATCGAGTCGTGAAGCATCGACCGTGATGCTGAATATTGCCAAAGATGCTTTTGCCTTGTGGCTGAACCAAAACTCGGACGTTGCCATGCAACTGGCAGAGATGGCGATTGCCAAAGCCGGGCGTCGTTTGAAAGCAGCCAAGAAAGTTGAACGTAAAAAGATCGTTTCTGGCCCTGCACTGCCGGGTAAACTGGCGGACTGTGTCGGTTTAACGCGAGAAGAATCTGAGTTGTTTATCGTCGAAGGTGACTCTGCCGGCGGTTCAGCCAAACAGGCGCGCGATAAAAACTTCCAAGCCATCATGCCGATCCGCGGTAAGATTTTAAACACTTGGGAAGTCTCCTCTGATGAGGTTTTGGCCTCGAACGAGGTGCATGATATTGCCATCGCGATCGGCGTCGATCCGGGCAATGATGACTTGTCTGAGCTGCGTTATGGCAAGATTTGTATCTTGGCCGATGCGGACTCGGATGGCCTGCATATCGCGACTTTGTTGTGTGCTTTGTTTGTGAAGCACTTTCCGGCCTTGGTTGAGGATGGACATTTGTTTGTGGCTATGCCGCCCTTGTTCCGTGTCGATGATGGCAAGGACGTGCACTATGCACTCGATGAAGATGAGCTTGAAGCGATTTTGAAGAAATGCAAAACCAAATCACCGCAAATTACGCGATTTAAAGGTTTGGGTGAGATGAACGCCAGTCAGTTGCGTGAAACCACCATGGACCCGGATACGCGTCGTTTGGTGCAGTTGGATTTGGATGACAGCCATTTTACCGCGGCGTTATTGGATAAGTTACTCGCCAAAAAACGCGCTGCGGATCGTAAGCAATGGTTAGAGCAAAAAGGCAACTTGGCCGATATCGGTGTTTAGTCTTAGTGATCAGTGCTGACCGAGTTTGACTTGGGCATAAGCCAGGCCCCGTACTTGTAGAAACAGGTGCGGGGCTTTGTTTTTTTATGGGAAGAGCTTTGTTTTTGATTCAGGTTTTAATGCGTTAAGGCATTAATCAAAGTTAAGCTGCATCAGCACCAAGTCGCGCCATTGTCCAAATTTCTTGCCCATCTGCGGCATATAACCGGTTTGTTTAAAGCCAAGTTGTTGATGTAGCAGAATCGAAGCGCTATTGCTATGGTCAATCGCCGCCACCATGACGTGGATATCTTGTGATTGCGCGGTTGCGATTAAGGCTTGCATCAGACGCTTGCCCAAGCCTTGGCGATAATAGTCTGGATGCACAAAGACCGAGTGTTCTACGGTATGTCGATAGCCTTGGATCTGGCGAAACAGATCATAGTCAGCATAGCCGGCCACGATTGAAGTCCCTTCAGGTATCGCGACCAATAAGGGGAAATTCTGTGCTTGTAACTGTGCAAACCACTGTTGAAATTGGGGCAGGCTTTTCGGGTCTTCATTCCAGTTGGCGGTACCGGTTAATATTTCTTGGTTCAAAATGGCCATAATTTGAGGTAAATCATCAACACAGGCCGGGCGAATTTCAAAGCGCATAGCACACCTTCGTCAAAGAGCAGCGAAAAAAAAGCAAGATCGGAATCTTGCTTAGTCTATCGAGGATGTTGCGGCTTAGAAATGGTATTTCACGAGCGCGCTGACATTATTTTCGTCTTGGCCTTTGATGCCAAACTTGTTATTCCAGACTGAGTGCTCAATCCCGAGATACAAACGTGTTTTTGGAGAAATATGCTTACCTGCATTCCATTTCCATTGTGTGGTCCAGTTCAGTTCACTGGCATGATCTTTTTCTGCAGTCGACCAATCCAGAAAGCCATCGACTAAAAAGTCTTCGTTTGCAAGCTGAAGTGGCAGCGCATAAGACACGGTCATTTGATAATCATCTTTCTGCTTTTCATTGTTAGCACGATAGAAATTCAAGTTGAAGTATTGAAAATAAGGCACATCTAAATCAACACCGACACCATAGAGAAAGTTGTCAAAATCATTGCCGAAATCGTCATGATTGCCTTCCCATGTGGTCGAAATCAAGACGTCTTTGATCGGGCCATAACTGAGGTCTTTGCCCGAAATTTCACCGAGACTAAAACGCGGCGAAAGTTCAAAATAAGTGGTTTTACGATCATCACCACCACGCAAACGATCCATGAAAAAGAACACATCGGCATATTTTACTTTTGCCGCGTATTCCACGGTCAGCGTGGTTTGTTGTTGATCAACGACTTTGTAATGTTCGCCATATAGACCGGTCACACTGAAATCTTGCCATACAGGTGCAGCATGCGCAGAAATTGCGCTCGTGGCCAGTGCACACAACGCGAACTGAGATAAAGTTTTCATCAAAAATATTTCCCCAACAGAAAGCGCTACAGAATACAGATTAACAAGCAAAAAAAAAGCCAAAACTGGCAAAAAAAACAGCAACTATTTTATCAACGCTGTCTTTAAAACTCTTTTGTTAAGTTACGCTGCAATATAAGTTTGGTAGCTAGTTGTAATTCAAAGAATAAAGTAACAAGTTGTCATTTTTCATATTCTTTATAAAATTCTGCTTGCAAATTTATGATTATCATCCGATATTGAAATAACAGGGCGAAAACGAGATAGGTGGTATAGCCTTCGTGGCTGACCTTTCGGTATTCGGGATTGATTCACTTAAATTTTCAAAAGTGAACGTCTGGTAGCGATGATTTTAATTTCGCGCTGTGGGCTGTATCTAGCAGTTGATGGGCGCTTTACATCAAGTACAGTTTCAACTGCGCCATTTAATATGTTTAGATTTGCAAAGCTTTTTGCACTCTTCGGTTATATATAAAAGTGTGAGGATGAAATTTTATGAACATTGAAATCCGTACAGATAAGAATATTCAAAACAGCGAACGTTTAATTACGTATGTACGTGAAGAGTTAAACCAAGAGTTCCAACGTCATAGTGAACGTATTACTCAATTTTCAGTACATATTAGTGATGAAAATGGGGCCAAAGGCGGAGATGACGATATCCGCTGTATGATCGAAGTCAAAGCAGCAGGGCTTAAACCTGTTGTGGTGACGCACAAAGCTAAAAACATTGATCTTTCGTTGCATGGGGCGATTGAACGTGTGAAGCGTAGCCTAGAACATACGCTTGAGAAAAATGAAAATCCACGTGGTGGACAGCTTGAAATCGTCGACGAAGTATAGAGAAAAGCCCTACGGGGCTTTTTTTAGGTCGGGAGAATATGAATATAGTGCGATCAGACTTTGAAAATAAAATCGAAAAATAAAATCGAAAAATAAAACTTAAAAGCAAATAAAGCCTAAAAATAATTTTACTCAAGATTAAATGCTCAAACTTAATAAATATTCGGCATAATATTGATTCTAATGATTGAGAGTAATTGGCATGTTAACAGCGCAACAGCAAGTCTTTTTAAAAGCAATTGAGGATTTAGAGTTGCAACAGGTCAAACTCCTGTTGGCGGAAGGCTTAGACCCAAATTTTATTGATCCTGAAAAAGGTCCTGCCGTATCGGTTTGGTCGGATGGATTATTTAAATGGTGGGAAGCGATTTGTGAGGCGCATGAAGCAGGACAAGTCATGAGTGCTGCGGATAAGCAAAGCAGCTTACAGGTTCATCTCGATATTCTGGATGCGTTGATTGCAGCCAAAGCCAACTTTCATCTTTGGGATGCTGAAGAATGTTATGGTCCCTTGTGGGACGCGGCCAGTGCGGCCTGTGTACCTGCAGTGCAACGTTTACTCGATCATGATGTTGATCCAAACAGTAAAGATGATGAAGGCCAAACTATTCTTAGTTCAATCAGTGATCTATTCTTTGATTGTGATTTTGATGAAATTGATTGGACTCAAGCTTTACCTGAAGAAAAAGAAACATTAGAGTTGCTTCGTGGTCATGGCGCAAAAATGACCAAAGAATCAACTTAAACTTGAGTATAAGCATGAAAATATTCACAAAAATTACATTAGTTCTTGCCTCAACGGTCAGTATGGGCAGTTTTGCCGCAGAATTTTCATTTGACCGTCCAGGTGCCGGTTTTGGTACCGGGATCACCCCAGTCGGCCGATTGGCATGGGAACAGAGCCTACCAACAGCAAGCTATAACCAAACCGTGATCGACGGTGCTAAACAAAGAACCGTAACCTTAAATGGCGATATGCTGTTGCGTACTGGTCTAAGCTCAAGTTTAGAGTTGCAATTGGGCTGGGATGGACCGGCTTGGCAGAGAAGCTCATATAAAGGCAAGCATACAGAAGAGCATGGTCTAGGTGATGTCAGTATCGGTTTGAAAAAAGCCATTGATCTCGATGATCCGAAATTGGCCATGGCGGTTTTAGCTCAAGCCAAGATTGCGACCGGTAATGATCAGTTCACTGAAGAAAAAGATATTTATACCCTAGGCTCATCTTTAGAGTATCAATACAACGACTTGGTCAACACCAGTATGAGTATGTTTTACGAGGTTCAGGATGGTCAATGGGCAGTGACTGCTGTGCCAACGCTGTCTTATCAACTGACTGATAAATGGTCAGGCTTTTCTGAATTTGTTTATCGTAAGCAAGAAAGTAGTCCCTATGAATACAGCCTCGGTTCAGGTGTGGTCTATGCACTCAACGATCGCACTCAGCTCGATGCCAGTGTCGGCGTTAAGCTCGATGGTGATGACCGTGAGTACAATGCAGGTTTAGGCATCGCCTATTTGTTTTGATACAGAGATGATTTCGCTTGAGGCTTCAGACGCTTAAAAAATTGAATTTAGAGAAAAAGCAGCTTGGGCTGCTTTTTCTGAATTAGAACAGGATGTTGCGGGTTAAATACAATAAAATAGGACAGAAAAAATGCTACACCTCTATATCGGGAATAAAAATTATTCGAGTTGGTCACTACGTCCATGGTTAGTGCTCAAAGTATTTGGCATTGCGTTTCAAGAACATCAGCTTCAGTTCGATGACTTTCAGCTGAGTAGTCCGTTCAAACAACAACTACTCAAGTTGCATCCCACAGCCAAAGTGCCTTTGTTACAAGATGCAGATCTGGTGGTGGCTGATTCACTGGCGATATGTGAATATCTGGCAGAGACTCATCCAGATTTGTATTTGTGGCCGAAAGATAAGGTTCAGCGTGCGCAGGCACGATCGATGTGTGCAGAGATGCACAGTAGTTTTGGTCATTTACGCGATGCATGTCCGATGAATGTTGAAGCGGATTTGGTTGAAGTCGGTCTTGATCTGTACCAGTCCAATGCTGGGTTACGTGAGGATCTGCAGCGGATTCAGTCGATTTGGGCAGCACGGCCGAGCCTAGACGGTTTTCTATGTGGTGAGCAGTTCAGTATTGCTGATGCCTTCTACGCGCCCGTCGTGCTACGTCTGGTCGGTTATGGCCTGCCAATTTTGCCTGTAAATCAAGCTTATGTGCAACGCATACAGGGTTTAGAAGCTTTAAAGCTGTGGCAAGCAGAGGCACGCCAGGAGCATTGTTTTGTGCCGATTGATGAGCCTTATCGTACAGCACCTGAATCAGCGCCATAAAACTTTGCAGCGTGATCATAGCAATAGACTTGATCACGCCCGAGTTGTTTGGCCGAGTACAGGGCTTGATCAGCGTAGCTGACGATTTGTTCACTATCACATTCGCTGATCGATGAGGCGATGCCAAAGCTGGCGGTGACTTGGAGCGTTTGGCTGCTGCTGTAAATCTTGAGATGTTTAATCGCGCGACGACAACGTTCTGCGATATCACGACACGTCTGCATATTGGCATCATGGACTAAGATAATAAATTCCTCGCCGCCATATCGTGCCAGCAGATCGGTTTCACGCACATTTTGGGAGAGCGTCAGTGCGACTTGTTCAAGCACATCATCGCCAACCGCATGCCCATATTGATCATTAATATTTTTAAAATAATCTAAATCTAAAATGATGATGCTATAGCTTTTGTTGGAACAATGCAGAGTACGCAGTTGATCATTAAAACTGCGCCGATTATTGAGGTTGGTCAGGGGGTCCATTTGACTGAGCTTTTGAATAATGGATTCGCGGTAGCGCCATTGCATCAGTAACACTTCACATAAGATCAGACTCAAAATTAAAATAGGAATAATAAATAAAGCCATACTCTGTACCCAAAAAAGATTGTGGGGCGGGGAGTGACTGATTAAATCAAAACTAAATAAGGGGGCATAGGTGATGCTGCCTTGTACCGTCATCAGTCCT
Source organism: Acinetobacter sp. (assembly GCA_030152605.1). GTDB lineage: Bacteria > Pseudomonadota > Gammaproteobacteria > Pseudomonadales > Moraxellaceae > Acinetobacter. The sequence continues at coordinate 7,251 of JASLJB010000024.1, forward strand.
AAAATCAAGATCGACAGTGAGGAGAACATCAGCGGTGGGTAGACGATACTGCGTTTAAACAGGAGTAGGCCGAGACCAGAGATACAGATATAACCAGTGATGGTGGCCGGACTGAACACGCCAATAGTATAACCATCATGTAAAATCGCCAGTGTGAATACATTAATCACCACATGCGGCAGAATACGTTCTGGCCACTTTTTTCCTTCGGAAAAATAGCACAGCGCCATGAGCAGTATAAAAAATACAATGGCGATGCTATTGAGGACAATCTGCGTTTTTAGCGTTGCAAGATTGACCCAAGGCAACAGCGCAGGAGTGTTTAAAATATAAACTTTCCACGCGATCCACTGTAGATGAGCGCCACACCCAAGAAACAAAATCAAAGTGCATTTACGCAAATTGCTCCAGTTCATGATGATGTTATTGTGAATGAAGAATTGAAGATTTTTCATATCAGAAAATCCATTCAGCAACCTTGAGGATATTCAGGTCAAAACTCACCACCAGGGTGGGCTTGCAGGTGCTCAGGCAGTACAACGGGATGTACTGCCTGATCAGTTGATTCGCGCTAATCTTGATCAATTTTATGTGCAAATTCTGCGATATCCGCAATAGATTGTTTGGCTTCATCGAACCATGCACTAAACATTTGAAAGTTATGCCACATCCCAGTGTAAAGCTTATAAGTGACATCCACTCCAGCGGCTTTGGCTTTTTCTTCAAAACGGACCGCATCATCCATCAGGATTTCTTTGGAGCCGACTTGAACCAAGGTGGGTGGTAGGCCTTTAAAATCACCAAATAGAGGTGAAATTAATGGGATTGAACGGTCTTGGCCTTCTGCAACATAGTAGTTAATCCCAGTTTCGAGTGCCTCGATTGAAAGTAAAGCATCATGTTTTTGGTTATAACGTAGCGATTCACTGCTTAGCGTGAGGTCCAACAGCGGTGACATGAGCATCAGTGCACTTGGCATATATGATGGATCTTCATCTTTTAAACGTAAGGCCAATGCGAGGGCTAGATTGGCACCGCAGGAATCACCAGAGACAATAATATCTTTGGCTTGAGTCCCTTGGTCGAGTAGCAGTTGATAGATATCGTAGATTGCTTCGAGTGCTTCTGGATAGCGATGTTCAGGTGCAAGTGGGTAGTCGACATGCAAGACTTGCATTTGGGTGCGTACTGCGATATCAGTCATGAAGGCACGATGTGTATTCATCGAGCCGAGGAAGAATGCGCCACCATGGATATGCAAGATCAGTTGTGTGGCATGAGCCTGAGGTTTAATTTCCTCTGCTGGGATACCCGCCATACGCAGTGAGCGGATCTCTACGTTTTTAGCAAGCGGGAGGACTTTGCAAATTTTTTCTAAAGCAAATCTTAAGGGGGCAGGTGGAAGCGCTAAACGGCTAGGCATCCGGAGACTGGTTTTGAGAAAGGTCTCTGTAAGATACTGTTTTAATGCAGGATTTAGCTTCATGTTCTCAACCTACTATTAGGAAAAATTATGTATATTCAATGATTTAAAGTATTTTCTAAGCTGTACACCAATTAGTCACATAGAAAAATTGCTAATTGGGCCAGAGTTTTCGATACTATATAATTCAAATATGACTAGGGAAATCAAAAAATGAAAAAAATTGTACTGACATTAGGACTTTTGGCTTCAACTGCATTGGCTTATGCTGCTGATCCATTAAATGGTACGCTTTGGAAAACCATTGATGATGACACCAAACAACCGAAGGCGTTGGTGAAGTTTACTGAACAAAAAAATGGCACATTATCTGCGAGCATTCAGACTGTTTTAGCACCGGGTGAGGAAAATGCCTGCACCAAATGCGAAGGCCCGTACAAAAACAAATCGCTCAAAGGCGTGACCATTGTACAGAACCTTAAGAATGTGGGCGGCAATAGCTACGAAGGCGGTACCATTTTAGATCCTAAAAATGGCAAATCTTATAAACTCAAAGGTGAGCTGGCTGGAAACAAACTTAACTTACGTGGTTATATCGGCGTTTCAGCGTTGGGTCGTAACCAAACTTGGATTCGTGCTAACTAAGATCTAGCGCAGCAGTTCATAAAAAAACCCAGTTCAATTTTGAACTGGGTTTTTTTATGGGGTGGAGCATTGTGGCGCGATCACAGTGCTCTGCGCACATTAGGTTAAAGCACGATATTTTTCTTCATCAAAGCCAACGATATAGTCTTGTGCAGTTGCGAGTACTGGGCGTTTGATTAAGCTAGGCTGAGCAATCAGGGCTTGGATCAGTTGTGCTTGGCTAGAGAGCGCATCGTGTTGCTGTTCAGGCGTCAGTTTGCGCCATGTGGTGCCTTTTTTATTTAAGATGATGTCCTGACCGACCACATCGAGCCAGTGTTGTAAGGTGTCTTGATCAATACTTTGTTTTTTATAATCATGGAATTCGTAACTCAGTCCGAGTTCGGTGAGCAGATCAAATGCTTTTTTCATGGAACTGCAATTTTTAATACCGTAAATTTTTAACATAACCCAACCTAGATGCATTGCGAAGAGTGGAATAGACAATTAAAACACTGTAAAAATGATGAAAACAACCTTGTAATCAATATTTTGATTTTACAATTCAAGTGAAAGCTTTCATGAAACTGTAACCTTAACTTGTGAGAATAGCCGGCAACAACAAGAATAACAAATCTTGTAACTACAATCAGAACAACCGCTATTGTAGAACTAAAATGCGAATTAAAATAAATAACTACGTTTTAGAATGCAGGTCAGTCAGACACAGCAAGTCCCGTGTATGAGCAAGTGTTTTGAGCACCTGGCACGGATCAAATTGTTCTGATTAAGTTGGAGGAATCGGGTTGTACCCATTAAGAATAGAAGTGTCGAGTTAAAATGATTGCGGGCAAGCGCTAAACGCAAAAAATATAGAAATAGAAAACATAGAAATAGACAAATATAGAAATAAAAAACAGAGAAATCAAAATTGCAGCGCTAAGAAAGAGAAAACCCGCATTTAATCATCCTGATTATGCGGGTCTCAATACAACGTCCAATGTCACATCCATGAAAATAAATATATTGCTACATCTATCTTTTATCCGTCCTACGGCGTCCTATCCCTTTGCTGTCATCCTGAC
>JASLJB010000380.1 GCA_030152605.1 Acinetobacter sp.
GACCCATAAAGGGATCTCAACGAAATTGGTGGGTCGTCCGCGATTCGAACGCGGGACCAACGGATTAAAAGTCCGCTGCTCTACCAGCTGAGCTAACGACCCATCTCGTTTTGATGTTGCGTATTGTAGCAACATCTCAAAAGAGCGCAAGTAAAAATTATCGAACTTTGACACGTTTGATTATATTTAACGCAACTTTTCTTCTTAAACATCAAAAAGTAACCAATTCGACCTTAAAAACGGTATTTATAGGCTTGAATGTTGGCAAATATCTCATCGTTGACTTCGCAGTAGGCAGATGAACCCGGTAATAAAACATACAACTTGTCTGATGTTTTTTCAGGATTGAAGGCTTGTTCTTTCAATTTGTTTTTTTGATACTTAAAAGTACCGGTGGTTTCGACCTGTTGTTGCACCCGTAAAAACACCGGAATCGCATAAGCGGGTAGATCTTGTTTAAATGCGCTGTACATATCGCACAAATCTCGCTCAGTCAGTGCATGACCCTCATGTAAGGTAATCGCTGCCATGCCTGCACGGCCGTTGGTATTCGGGATTTCAACACCATAGACCACGGCTTCGACGATCTTGTCATAGTCACTACAGATGTTTTCCACTTCGGTGGTGGAGACATTTTCACCTTTCCAGCGGAAGGTATCGCCGAGACGGTCGACAAATTGCGCATGACGGAAACCGATATCACGTACCAAGTCGCCCGTGATGAAATAAGCATCACCGCGATGGAACACATCTTTCATGACCACTTCACGGTTTTTTTCTGGATCGGTGTAACCATCGAAAGGTGAACGGCGGGTGATTTTACCAATTAATAAACCGACTTCGCCCTTTTTAACTTTGATGCAATAGCCCTTGTCGTTGCGAATGGCTTGGTTTTTTTCTTTGTCAAACTGCACGATGGCATAAGGCGTGGGTGAGAAACCGACGGTATTGTCAAAGTTAAACACATTACTAAAGCCGACGTTGCCTTCACTCGATGCATATAGCTCTAAGATTTCGCTAATACCAAAGCGCTGCTTGAACTTATTCCAGATATTCGGACGCATACCATTGCCGATCATTTTGGTGACGCGATGCGCACGATCATGTTCTGATTCCGGTGCATCCATCAAATAGCGACACAACTCGCCCACATAGCCAATCGCTGAAGCATCAAATTTCTTCACATCAGTCCAGAAACTTGAGGTGGAATATTTACGACGAATCGCCAATGCCGCACCACCTGCAATCACACCACACCAACACACCACCATGCCGGTTGCATGATAGAGCGGTAGGGTGCAATACATCACGTCTTTGTCATTCAGATCCAACACATGACCATAGGTGCCATAGGCGAGCGTCCAACGACTATTACTAAAGATCACTGCCTTGGGTAGACCGGTGGTGCCAGAGGTGTAGATATAAAACAAGCCGTCTTTGCCCTGTACCGTTTGCGTGGTTGGGACATTGAATTTTGGAAAATGAATCACCTTCAGCGCGAGGTTAATAAATCCGACCGGTGAATGACCAGCATCTTGTTGAGTGTTTTGATCGGCAAACCAATGTAGGCGTTCTTCTTCAAGCAGCAAGTCATTGCGAATGGCATGCACCGCTTCACGGCATTCTTCACCCACGATTACTGCAAAAGGCTTGACCAAATTGATGCTATGCGTCAGTACTTTACCGCTTTGTGAGGTATTCACCAGGGCACTGACCACGCCAATCTTGGCCATGGCGATCACGGTGGCGACCAACTCAGGACGATTTTCGATCATCAGCGCAATCACATCGCCTTTGCGGGTACCGATGGATAAATAATAATGCGCAATTTGGTTGGCCCAATCATTCAGGGCTTGATAGCTATAGCTTTGATCTTCAAATAATAATGCGGTGGCTTGCGGGTAACGCTTAACGGCTTTCTCAAAAGCTAAACCTAAACCGGCTGGCGTATTGGGTGTGCGTAAATACGCTTGTTTAAGCCCACTAAGCAAATTTGGAATTTTGTTGATAAAGTTGGGCAGCTTAGCAGCAACATCCGCGATGCCTATAAGGTCGGTTTGTGTTGTTTGGCTCATATGAATCCTATTTATTTTTGCTTATCCAATAAAGAGTATTAGTTTGATCGTGTGAATAAAATCAACTACCTGCAGTTTTAATGGCAATGCTCTAGAGTAATCAACCTAATATGCCAAAAATAACAAAAGAAACCTAGTCACCGAAATGACTAGGTTTCAAGAATTTGACTTTTTTATGCAAGTCTTAGCGCGAGATTACTCTGCGGCTGGGGTGGCTTTTTTCGGTGGACGGCCACGTGGACGGCGCGGGCGGACGGGTTTATCTTCCGCTGCAGCGGCCTCAGTCGCCTTGTCTTCTGCCGCAGGTGCTTCAAGTGCTAAGTCAGACTGTTGCTCTTGTAGCGCCTTGGCCTTTGCCGCTTGTGCTTTGGTGACACGCGCTGGTGCAGGGGCCTTTTCAGCCTTTTCTGGCGTTGCCGCTTTGGCGGTTGCTTCCGGGGCTGTTGCTGGCTCGACCTCAGTCGTCACAACTGCTGCCTCAGCCGTTGCAGTCGTGTCCGCAGTTGCTGATACATCAGCGTCCGCTTGCACTGCATCGGTGCTTGCCGTTGGCTCTACAGTGGCTTGCTCGGCTGCAACAGCGTCGAGCACAGGTGTTGCTTCAGCAACTTCAGTGCTCGTGTCACTGCTTGGCGTTGCTTCTGATGTCGCAGAAAGCTCAGCACTCTCCTGTACTTCAGTACTTGGCGCTGTAGTTTCAGCCGCCGCTACTTCGGTTTCAGTCGCTGGTGTCGCTGTTTCAACTGCAACTTTAGCATCAACATCGCTTGGCGCTGGCGTTTCAGTCGCTGCAGCATCAGCTGCTGGGGTTTCTAGGTTTTCTGTAGCAGCTTTGGCGCTCGCCTGTGCAAGCTTCGATTGCTCAAAAGCTTGTTCAGCAGCGAGTTTTGCCAAGCGGCGACGCTCACGCGGATCATTGGCGACACGAGTATCCGCACTTGGTGCAGGGGGTGTCAGGTCCAATACTTCAGCAGGTTCAACTTCAGGCTGTGCCTTGGTCACGGCCACATCACGTGTGACAGGCTGTGCTTCTGCAGCTGCAGGCTGAGTTGCTTGTGATTGCACAAACTCTTCAGTGAACTTCAACAATGCACGGTTAAAGGTCGGGATCAGACCAAACTGTTCAATCAGAACAGAGCAATCTTCACCGTAGACTTGACGGATCAAGCTACCCACGGTGTAGTTTGCCAATGTCGGCACTTGAGATGGGCTGAGCGTTGCTTTTTGCTTGGCTTTGCTTTGATCTGCTTGGCGTTGACGTTGGCGGCTACGTGGGTCATTGCTAGCACGACGTACCGGTTGCTCAGTTTCTTGAGCTGCGTCTGCGACCACTGCTGCGGTAACCGTTTTTTCAGTATTACGCTCAGTAGTGCGTTCAGTGTTGCGTTCAGGACGGCGCTTACTTGGGGCCTCTACAGCAGCAACAGCCGCTGGGCTTTCTGCTTTTTGCGCAACAGCAGCAGTTGGAGTCGCCGCTGTTTGAACGGCGATCACTTCACTTTTCTGCTCGTCAAGGTTCAAGACCAAGGCAGTGGTGAGCTGTTCTTGACGTGGTGCATCTACGATTTGAACCGCAGGTACATTCGATGCCACGTTTTCAACTGCTGTAGTTGTCACAGTTGCTGCGCTATCGTTGAGTACACTTGGATCGCGCTGACGTGTTGGACGTGGCGGACGTTGTGGACTGTTGCGATCGCGACGTGGTACAGCAGTGCTTTCATTGCTGTTGTTGTCAAAGGATTGCTCAGTATTGCTTTGACGACGTGGCTGACGCTGTTGACGTTGTTCTTGACGGTTGTCAGAACGCTGATCTTGGCGGTTGTCAGTACGGCTGTCTTGACGGTTGTCAGCACGGTTGTCTTGACGATTGTCAGCACGTTGATCTTGACGATTGTCAGTACGGTTGTCTTGACGATTGTCAGTACGGTTGTCTTGACGATTGTCAGCACGGTTGTCTTGACGATTGTCAGCACGTTGATCTTGGCGGTTGTCAGTACGGCTGTCTTGACGGTTGTCAGAACGCTGATCTTGACGGTTGTCAGTGCGGTTGCCTAGATCATCAGCTGTGTTCTGATCTTGGTTTGATTCGCGCTGTTCTTTGTATTTACTGCGTTTTTTGTTGTTGCTGTTGCCATTGCCATGATTGGCGTTGCCGTTATTGCCATTGCTGTTGCGTGGGTTGCGCTCGTCTTTTTCAGCAGTTTTTTGAGCATAGTCACGCGCTTCTGCTTTGGCAGGGCTGAGGTAGGCATTGTTTTGTTCAGGGCTTACGCTCGCTGCACGTGCCGGTGCTGCTGCGGCGATTTGACCGAACTGGCCACGGCTGACCGCGCCATTGTTGACCATGCTTTCGATGGCAGCCGCTGCGTTATTGGCGCTGTGTGCTTGATCGGTGGTTGAGGCTTGTTTTTGAACAAACAAGTTTTCTAACCATGCACATGGGCTGTTGCTTGCTGGTGCTGCAACCACTGGGGCAGCAGGCGCAGCTTTTTGATGGCTTGGTTTTTGCTGTGCAGGCGCTGCAGCTTTGGCTGTTGCTGTTTTAGCACTCGCGTTTTGCGCAGCATGGGCAAATTGCGTTGCTGGTTCTTCTTCTAAATGCCACTCTGAAGACGCATAGCCGAGTTCTTTTTCACTCAGACGGGTCGCTTCAGTGCGCTCATAACTGCTTGGCGCAAAGCCATCAGGATTATAAGAAATTTGATAATGCGGTGTTTCCAAATGCGGATGTGGCAGTACCGTAACACGCACCGTTGAAGTTTGTTCTAAGTACACCAAAGTATGGCGTTTTTCGTTGAGTAAGAAGGCTGCGATTTCAACAGGCACTTCAACTTGAACTTCACCTTGGCGTTCTTTGAGTGCGATCTCTTCGACTTTACGCATGATCGATAGAGACAATGAACGTAGGTCACGCACCATACCGGTACCGTGGCAACGAGGGCAAACATAACCGGTTGCTTCTTCAAGAGAAGGGCGCAGACGTTGACGGCTCATTTCCATCAAACCAAAACGTGACAATTGACCGAACTGGATACGTGCGCGGTCACTTTGAGTCGCTTCACGCAGTTTGGCTTCAACCATACGTTGGTTGCGTTCTTTGGTCATGTCGATAAAGTCGATCACGACTAAGCCGCCGATATCACGCAAACGTAATTGACGTGCGATTTCTTCAGCGGCTTCTAAGTTGGTGCTGAGTGCTGTTTCTTCAACATCGTGGCCGCGGGTTGATTTTGCAGAGTTGATATCGATTGAAACCAAAGCTTCAGTTTGGTCGATCACGATCGAACCACCTGAAGGTAGTTTGACTTCACGCTCATAAGCCGTTTGGATTTGGCTTTCAATCGCGAAATGCGCAAACAATGGCTCATTTAAGGTATAGGTTTGTAGTTTGTCGAGTTGATTCGGCATCACCGCTTTAACAAAGTTATAGGCTTCGTTATAGGCTTGCTCATTATCAATCAAGATTTCAGCAACATCATCACGTAAGTAGTCACGGATGGCACGCGTGACCACACCGGCTTCTTGATGTACCAACATCGGTGATGGACCGCTGCTCGATGTGCTTTGAATTTGTGCCCAGAGATCGAGCAAATGTTGTAAATCGAGTTGTAGCTCTTCTTGGGTACGGCCAATACCGGCAGTACGCACGATCACACTCATACCACGCGGTACGTTGAGTGAAGCGAGCATTTCTTTGAGTTCATCACGCACAGCGCCTGAAATCTGACGGCTGATACCGCCACCTTTTGGGTTGTTTGGCATGAGTACCAAATAACGACCCGCCAGTGAAATAAAAGTCGATAGCGCAGCGCCTTTATTGCCACGTTCTTCTTTTTCCACTTGGACTAAAAGTTCAGTACCTTCGGTGATCAGCTCACGAATGTTTGAGGTTTGACGCGGGTCCGCTTTGTAATACGAGTTTGCGATTTCGCGCATCGATAAAAAGCCCTGACGTCCTGCACCGTATTCAACGAATACAGCTTCGAGAGACGGCTCGACACGGGTGACGTGGCCTTTATAAATGTTTGCTTTTTTTTGTTCACGGGTGCGATTTTCTAAATCAAAATCGTAAAGGCGGTGACCAGTAATAAGTGCAACGCGAACTTCTTCGGCATGTGTTGCATTGATC
>JASLJB010000278.1 GCA_030152605.1 Acinetobacter sp.
TGAGATTTATCAAGTGTTTCACCTTCAGCATTGGTCAGTGTGTAGTGGAAAGAAACCACGTGATCATTTGCAATTGCAGTTGCATCAGTCATTGTATTGATCCATTCAATATTTTAAGCCTATATCATAAAGTGAAAAGCCCGATTTGTAGACTAAAATTACTAAAAAGAAGCAAATTCATATCTTTGTGATGGTTTTTTCACTCATTCAGCCTAATTCAATCAAATCAATGCAGTTTAACTTTGGGTGCAATTTTCCGCGCCACAAAATCTTTGGCAGTCAACAACCCGGCATGCGCGAAGCCATAAATCGTGGCCTGATGCATCCGATACAGCGAAACATACATCGATTTGGCGACAAAACCCTGCACATTGACCTGACCGAGCAATTCACCAACGGCTTTGTTTTTACTGAGTGAAACCAACGAACCTTTATCTGAAAAATGGAACATCGGCTGTTGGCTGCCACGAATACGCGCTTTCATGGCTTCGACCAAGAAGGTGGCCTGTTGACTGGCGACTTGCGCGCGCGGACCGAGTGCGGGTTGTGATGCATCGAGGATGCAGTGCGCACAGTCACCCAAGGCAAAGATGTTGGGGTCTGACTTGGTTTGTAGCGTGGCATAAACATCGAGTCGACCCATGCGATCTTTGTCGAAGCCCTCAAGTTCAGCGATCACTTTCGGTGCCTTGATCCCCGCGGCCCAAACTTTGAGTTCAGCACGGATCTGACTGCCATCGTTAAAGTAAACCGCATCCGCAGTGACTTTCTCTACCCGTTTAGCAGTCAGCACGTCAACGCCCATGCGCTTGAGTTGTTTTTCACTATGGCGGGCCATGGCGCTAGACAGGGCAGGCAAGATGCGATCTGCACCTTCGATCAAGGTGATTTTGACATGCTGCGGATTGATCTTGTTGAGGCCGTATTGATAAAAATTCTGTTTGGCTTGGACCAGTTCTGCCGCCAACTCTACCCCCGTCGCACCCGCACCGATGATGCTGATATGGAGTTCACGTTGGTTGTCTTGGTTTTGTGCGTCGAGATAGAGGTGCAATAAATCTTGCTGGAAAATTTCCGCTTGTTTGCGGCTGTCGAGATAGTGACAGTATTCTTTTACCCCAGCGGTATTAAAATCATTGGAAATCGAGCCGACAGCCAAGATCAGGGTGTCATAGCTGAGGTGATAGGCATCGCTGGAATGTTCGTATTTAGAGGCTTGTTTTTTACTTAAAATAATCTGCCGCTGTGTGGGGAGGATCTGTTCGAGTCGCCCCAGCACAAATTCATAATGATGCTTGGCGGCATGGGCATAATAGTTGGTTTCTTCATCGTGGGGATTGAGCGTGCCGGCTGCAATTTCATGCAGCAGCGGCTTCCAGATGTGGGTCAGTTTTTGGTCGACTAAGGTGATTTTTGCTTTTTTGCTTTTGCCTAATTGTTCACCGAGCTGAGTGGCGAGTTCTAGACCGCCGGCTCCGCCACCCACGATAACGATATGATGAAGCTGTGACATATTAATCTGCATCTGTTGTCATGAAAAAAGATGATTTAATATGCCACTATCGCTTAAGAATTGAAGCGTTTTACTATAGAAATTACATATTTATAATAAAACATAGTGAACAGGTTGGTTTTAACTTTGCACTATGCCAAAAACGGCATAAGCGCTTGTAGCCACATCCAAAAGCGTTCGTACCACGTGGCTTGTTTGATATGCACATCATGATCAATATTGAAGCTTTGCAATAAATGATCATTTTGATAAATATTCACCTTGGCCAAATGGGTCATGCCTTTGACTGGCGCCGTGAGTTGCTTTTGTTCCAATTCAACATTGAGCTTGAGTGTGGTCTGATCTAGCGGTGCAATCGGCTGTAACACACCTGCAGCATCGGCCTGCATGATGCGCTGGCTTGTTTGATCAAAGTGATTGAGATCAATCGCTTGAGCGCCAGCATACAGTGAAGTGGTCACGAGCTGTGGTGTTTTGGCTTCAACTTTAAACATTTTTAGCGTGGATTTGAGCACAGGCAGTTCAGCGATCCATTGCTTATCTTTGATGCCGACTTCATCACGGGTGTAGGCATAGGCGACGTTCAATAGCTTATGTGCCACTTCAGCGCGTTTTTCTGGACTTTTAGTGCCCATCACCACCACCACTAAGCGGCGATCTGTGGCATCCGCACTCGGACGATGTGCCGTGAGCGCTAAGTTATAACCTGCCGCTTTGGTAAAGCCGGTTTTGAGACCATCCACGGTCGGATCAAGTTTCAGCACCAAGTTGGTGGCGTGATGAAACTGTTGTTGATAGCTAAAACTTGGCAGCTTGGAATAGCTTAAATATTCAGGGGTATTGGCTGCAACCGCCTGTCCCAATAATGCTAGATCGTGCGCACTGGAAAAGTGATCCGGCATGGTGATGCCAGCAGGGTTACTAAAGTGGGTGTCTTGCATGCCTAAAGCTTTGGCTTCTTGATTCATGCGTTGCACAAAGGCCGGCACACTGCCCGAGATGCGTTCAGCCAGTGTCACGGCAGCATCATTGGCGGACATGATGATCAAGCCAGCCAAGAGTTGGTCGATGCTGATCGGGTCGCCTTCTTTAAGATACATTTGCGACTCATCCCACATCACGGTTTTCACCACGGCTGATGCAGTCAGGATATCTTCTTTTTTTAGATGTCCGGCTTTGATCTCTTTGAGGGTAATGTAGGCCGTCATCATTTTGGTCAATGAGGCCGGTGCCCGTTGTAGGTGACTGTTATGCTCAGCAATGGTCTGTCCTGTTCGGGTGTCCAAGATCGTCCAAGATTCAGCTTCAACAGAGGTGGGTTCAATATTGAGTAAGCCTGCATGACTGAGGGCAGAAAATAACAAACTCAATAGCGCGATGATGGGTGTCAAAATTCTCAACGGGGATTCCTTGCTGCGCCAATCCTGTGGCTGTCGACGGTGAAAATGGCGATGAAGTTAAAACAGAGCGCATGCTATGCCTTTTTGCAGCGCTATGCTAGTGAGAACTGCTGGCAAAGACGACGAATCGCGCATGAGTTTGTAAAAAAATGCTAATCTACGGCATAACCCCTTTTTTCAGCATTTCGAATATAAATTATGTTGCATTATCAAATCGAATTTGACGACTACCGTCAGCATCTCATTCACGTGACGATTCGTTTTTTGGCTCAACCAACGCAAACGCTATGGTTACCGACGTGGATTCCGGGCAGCTATTTGATTCGTGAATTTTCAAAGCATATTGAAGCGGTCAAGGCCTATGACGAAGATGGGCGTCAACTGCAAATTAAAAAGACAGAGAAAAATACCTGGCGTTTGTTTAACACCGACTTTGAGTTCATTACGGTGGAATACGATGTCTATGCCTATGATCTGTCTGTGCGCGGTGCCTATGTGGATCAGACCCGTCTGTATGTCAATCCCGCCTGTGTCTGCTTAGGACTAGAAGGGCAGGATGACAAGCAAGTTGAAGTCGAACTATTTCTCCCGGATGAACTAAAACACTTTCAATTGGCGACTGGGCTGGCCGCCAAGAGTTTGGTCAAAGGCCGTTATACGCTCAAGGCTGACAACTATATGCAGTTGATTGACAGTCCATTTGAGTTGGCCGAGCAAACTCGTTTTGAGTTTGAAGCCCATGCGATCCCACACAGTTTTGTGGTGTCAGGCCAGCATAAGATGAACGCAGAGCGGATGCGTCAAGATATCCAAAAAATCTGCGCTGCTGAAATTGAACTGTTTGGTTCGGCACCGTTTGAACACTATACCTTTATGACCATGGCCACCGGCAATAGCTATGGTGGTCTTGAGCATCCGAACAGTACCAGCCTGATCACGCCGCGAGATGACTTGCCCAAGGCCAATGAGCCTGCTGAGCCTTCTGCGGATTATCAGCGTTTCTTGGGACTGTGCAGCCATGAGTATTTTCATGCATGGATGGTCAAGTTTATTCGTCCGGACAACTTCGCCAACTACAACTTGCATCGCGAAGGCTATACCTCGTTGTTGTGGGTATTTGAAGGCATCACCTCATATTATGATGATTTGATCCTGTATCGCAGTGGGGTGATTTCCCAAGCCTCATATCTGACCCTGCTCAGTGCACAGATCAATCGTTATCTGCAAAATCCAGGGCGTTTTATCCAATCGGTATCCGAGTCGAGCTTTGATGCATGGATCAAATTCTATCGTCAGGATGAAAACTCCAACAATGCCGGCACCAGTTATTACAACAAAGGGGCTTTGGTGGCGCTATGTCTGGACTTAGGCTTACGTAGTCATGGTTCGAGTTTGGATGCGCTACTGCGTTTACTGTATGAAAATGCGCAACAAGGCATCCAAGTCAACGAACGCACCATGTTTGAACTGTGTCAGCGTTTGACTGGTCAGGACTGGTCAGATCGTTTGGGCTTCCTGATCAATCACACCGATGAGTTACCGCTGGAGCAATTGTTGCCGCAGTTCGGTTTGGCCTATGAATTGAAAAATGACAAACATCTGCCATTGGGTTTGAAGGTTCAAGCCAAAGCTGAAGGGCTGTTGATCCAACAGGCACGCCGTGATGGTGCTGCCGCGCAAGCCGGACTTTCGGCGCTGGATGTGATTGTGGCGATTGATGGTCTTAAAGCGACCGAAAAAGGTTTGGCTGCTGCAGCTAAACAAGCTGCGTCTGTGGCTGTACAGGTGCATGCTTTTAGACGTGATGAGTTGATGCAGTTTGAGGTGCAGCCTGCTGAAGTGGCATTGCCAGAAGTTGAGCTCAAGGTGCAAGATGCGACTGCCTTGGCCAATTGGTTGGTCGCAGCATCGAGTGCTGAAGCTTAATCGTCAAGCACGGGCTTGATTGCCTAAAGTCAAAAAAGGACCCTAAGTGGGGTCCTTTTTTATTCTAGATTTGGATTGGATCTGATTGGGCTGGATTAGCTTGCAGCGCGGCAACTAAAGGTCAACGTGGTTTGATAGTCGCTGTCTTTTTCCAAGCTATTGCCAGTGCCAAAGACTGAGCCGATCACACCGGCCGCAGCGGTAATGATTTGTCCAGTTTGTTCATCGACCACACCCTTCAGGGCGCCAGAATATTGCGTCTTTTCATCCACCAATACCGGTGCAGCGCGTTTGCCACAGGTGCTGTTGGCTGCTGCAATGGCATTATTTTTTGCGATGATCTGGGTTTTTCCGATACCGGTCACTTCGTACTGGTTATTTTCCTTTTGGATCGCCAATGTTTGGGTCGGCGTTGAGGCACATGCTGTCAATGCAAGTGCAGTGACCACCGCAGCGCTCAGACCAAGTTGTTTTTTCATAGCAGATTCCTGTGTCGAAGTATAAGGGTTCAATCAAAAGCTTGAATGTGCTCATCATCACAAGATTGTAGGCGATGAACTGTATAATTATGGATAATATACACAGTAATGCTGTGTAATTTAAGCATAAATTGCGGAGAGAGTCGCTGGATTTTTGTTCAGTTGCTTGCGCGCTAATATTGCAGTGTGCAGGGCTGCGGCTGCGATTTGAATGGACACAGGTTTAAATTGTCAGCTATCAGCGAATTCATATGAATTGTCGATAGACCCTATGCTAAGCTAAGTGCCGTGTACTTAATTAGATTTTTGGTCAATGACAGACTCTCGTATTCAAATCGTTCACGACAATATTCATCAACGCCAATCGATTGGACAATTGATTGAGCCTGCACCCAATGCTGAGCAACTGGATATTGCCATTCAAGCGGCACTGACCGCACCGGATCATCATCGTTTAAAACCAACCCGATTTATTTTGATTGGCACTGAGCAACGTCAGGCCTTTGGTCAGTTGCTGTCTGAGGTGATGGCGGATCTGACCCAGGTCGCGGGTGAAGCCGATCAAGCACAGATCGAACGGGTCAAACAGCATCCTTTTCGTGCCCCGATGTTACTCATTGCGGTTACGCAACTTCAGCAGCATCCCAAAGTACCGGAGTTTGAACAGATTCTGAGTACAGGTGCCGCGGTACAGAACCTGCTGTTGTCACTACATGCACAGGGCTTTGCCACGATGTGGCGCACCGGTGCTGTGGTTGAGTCGGCGGTGTTAAAACACGGTTTAGGTCTGTCGGAACATGATTTGATTTCAGGGATTGTTTATATTGGTACCGCGGCCAAGGCCATTGCAGCACGTGCAGGTATAGACAGTGCAGCCTATCTACGTCATTGGAACGGATAAGCGCAGAAAGATAGAAATAGGTCGAAAGATTAAAAGCGTTTGAGTGATTTGAATTAAGCAGTTGGGATAACAACAATGTCAGAATTAAAGTTTAAAGATTTGGTCGAGCCGGTGGTGATGGATCAGAAAACAGCGCTACGCGTGACCGTACTCGGTGGCGGTAGCTTCGGCACCACCATGGCCAATACCGCCGTGCGCAATGGCTGTGAAACCAAGATCTGGATTCGGGATGAGCAA
The DNA here is from genome assembly GCA_030152605.1 of Acinetobacter sp. Classification (GTDB taxonomy): domain Bacteria; phylum Pseudomonadota; class Gammaproteobacteria; order Pseudomonadales; family Moraxellaceae; genus Acinetobacter. The sequence continues at coordinate 6,457 of JASLJB010000278.1, forward strand.
GCTGCGGCTGAAATCAATGCCACCCATATCAATCGTCGTTATTTGGCTGACTATCCCTTAGAAGCGGGGTTGGTGGCTGAGTCTGACTTAGAGAAAGCAGTTCGTGATCGCGATATTATTTTGGTGGCGATTCCAAGTCACTCTTTTCGTGATGTGTTAAAGCAGATCCGTCCCTTTATTTCAGCCCAAGCGGTGGTGTCATTGACCAAAGGGGTGGAAGCCAAAACCTTTAGCTTTATGAGCGACATTATCCAAGAAGAATTGCCGGGTGTGCCGTTTGGAGTGCTTTCTGGTCCAAACTTGGCCAAAGAAATTATGGCCGGTATGCCAGCGGGTACGGTGATCGCCAGTGACTCTGAGCTGGTGCGTTATGCGGTACAGCAGGCACTGCATAGCGCATTGTTCCGTGTCTTTGGCAGTGATGATGTGCATGGGGTAGAACTCGGTGGCGCACTGAAAAATATCTATGCCGTCGCCATGGGCATGGCGGCCGCGTATCAGGTTGGTGAAAATACCAAGAGTATGATCCTGACCCGCGCCTTGGCTGAGATGAGTCGTTTTGCGGTCAAACTCGGCGCCAACCCGCTGACCTTCTTGGGGCTTTCGGGCGTGGGGGATTTATTCGCGACCTGTAACAGTCCATTGAGCCGCAACTATCAGGTCGGCTTTGCCCTGGGTTCAGGCAAAAGTTTGCAACAAGCCACTGAAGAGTTGGGCCAGACGGCAGAGGGGATTAACACCATCGTGCAGGTGAATTCACGTGCCAAAGAACTCGATGTTTATATGCCGATCACCACCGCATTGCATGAAGTGATTTTTGAGGGCGCACCGCCTTTGCATATCGCCGTGACCCTGATGAAAAATGGTCATCGCAGTGATGTTGAGTTTGTACTGCCGCATCATGCGGTGTAATGCGCTGCGAAGCACACTGAACACTAGGCTGTTCAGTGTTTAGTGCTAGAAATGTAACAAAGCTTGGTTATAATCGTGCGACACTCAAATAAGGAAAATAAATGCAACTGACACTCGTCCGTCATGGTGAAGCCGCAGCACCGATCAATGGTCAAGATCACAAACGT
>JASLJB010000243.1 GCA_030152605.1 Acinetobacter sp.
GTTGGGGATGAGACTATTGATCGCTGACAGCCCGTCAGCGTCAATACAATGCTGCTGATAAACAGGACGCTCAATGATCTTTTGCACTTCACGCGTAACTGTTTCTGTTTTGGCTCGATCTTTTGATTTGAGTTTTTCATAGTCTTCACTCGCTTTGTTTGCTTTGACTTGAGCCTCGGCAATGGCTTTTTCATACGGCTTGATCGCGTTGGCCACCGCATCGGTCTGCTTCTGATCTGCTTTGAGCAGCTGGCCTTTCAAATGATTTGCATAGCCCAAGCTGATCAACAGACATAAAAAAGCGCAATGATCAGAGATATGCGCTTGTTATTCAAAATCAGTAGAAGAAATGGCATTAATTTTCTCCTATGCATTTTTGGTACCGAGCTTGCTGTCTGGTCCAAACCCCATAGCAGTTATTGGATCGAATACTGCAGTCACGCCCAGCCACGAACCGCCACTTCAAGAGCGACTTGCATGCTTGAACGTGTTGACCAGACTTTAAACTGCGAAGCATTGAAGATTGTTGCCATGCGCCAGTGCCAAACTGGTACGTGAAGTCCATGTATAGATCATATTCGGCTTGGCTAAGTTTCACACCCTGTAGCGACTTGTTAAAGCGCTGAGCATCTTTAGTCATGTGGATTTGTAGGTAATCCATACCAGTCTTTTTAGATACTGGTGCATCAGTCATCTTGACCTTGTTACCGTTCGGGTGAACTGTAGAGCCGTAGCCGATCGTTGCCACTTTGCCACTGTCGAGATATGGCTTTGAACTAAAGCCTTCATATCCTGCAGTGAATGCTACACCAGCTGCGCTAATCACAGTAAGAGCCGTGACAGTGTATTTAGTTTTTGACATCACACTCCCCTTTGAGTTTTTGAACTGTCAACGCATGTACTTCTTTTTCGCGTCGATTTCGAGCAATTGCAAAGTAGACTTGCGTAATTAGACCGAGCGCTGCGATCGTTAAGCCGAACCAGCCAATGACATCGATTTTTGCCGCAAAAGCTAAAAATGATGCGCTACCACTTGCGACTGTGATTTTCTGTGTTACCGCTACCGCACTCGCCTCGAGCGCAGCATGTGTTTCAGACATGACTTTCTCCTTTGTTGTGGGCATAAAAAAAGCACCTAGATAGGTGCTTAAACTGAGATTCATTTTAAGTTTCAGCTGTGGCTTGCGTCATACGTGCCGAATAATTCCAAGACACAGGCTTCCACACGTCGCGTGCAGCAACACGCACATAATAAGTTGTAGTCGACTGCAGCCCCCCAATGGTGCAAGTGGTGTCAGTTCCTGTCCAAGCTACACCGGTTCGATCAGGATCAAAGTTAGCATCTGTACTCACCCAAACTTGATAGTCTTTGAAATCCGGTACTTCACTTGGGATCCAGCTTACAGTGATTGAGTCCACCGTGGCTGAGGTGTAGATATTCATGAGGATTGGCGGCGTTGGGTTGCTGGCATTGATCTCAGCAAAAGTACTGATTTGCTCACCATTCTTACTGGCTACGCGCACTGTATAAGCGCGCTGAATGCCGTCGGTTTTAGCCTCCTCAATCGAATAGCTGTAATCCGTATTGGTCGTATCCACTTCGCGTAATAAAGCACCGCCCGACATAACTTGAACGCGGTAACCTGTTGCACCGGTGGCCATTTGCCATTGAACTTTAAAGCTTGTGCCAACAAATGGTGATTGCAGGGATAGCCCACGCACGCCAGATGGTCGCCCACCAGTGACCGTGTAGCTGTAAGCTGCAACTTCATCCAGTGTTTCCTCTTTTTGCTGCAAGCCATTAAAGCTGGTAAATTTTAAATAGATCTGCTTATCGATCATATTCTGATTGAAGTCATATTCAAAAATAGCGCGGTCAATACGCACAAATGGCTCACCTGCAGTATGTGGTCCTGCATCATCAAATCGACCACGCAGAATCCCCTCTAGCTCATATAGACCGGACCCTTTTAATGTGGCCTCTCGATAGTTGAAAAACTCCTCACCAACGCGGCATAGTGTTGCATCCACCTGAGCATCTTCAAGTGTGCCGCTGAATATCTGACTTGATGTATTGAGTTGGATCTCCATCAATGTTGATTCCGTATTAATATCATCAACCAGTTGGCCATAGCGTGCTGAACCAAAAATCGTACCGATCATTTCATAGGTTTGATTATCGATACTAGCCCAGACGTTCGCCCCACCCCAATTAATACCACCACTTGCCGCAATCCAAATCTGTCGTCTACCCTCAGTCAGATCTAATGGTGGCTCAAAAATCAACGGTGCATTCACATTACCTGGCTCTTCACTTCCGCCTTGGTAGCCATTGCTTGATTGCAGATCATATTCAATGGCTGAACGTGATCCCTCGGCCAGTTCCTCAGCAGTAATTGTAAGCAGGCCGTCGCCATCTTCCTCAACGCGAGTAATGCGCACGGCGAACTGATTGAGACCCAGCGTATGATCTGTGAGCGTCACAATATCCATTGGCTCCAAACGACAGTACTTCCAGCCAAGTTGAAACTCATATTCGTTACGCACATAAAGAAGTCGCTGTAAGCGCAATTGAGCAGCATGGCGTGCAATCTTCGGTTCACAGAAGAAATCTAGCTTTTGTGGATCTTCCGATCGTAGCCCATACATTTCAATGTTGGCCTGATCTTTGGCCTCGACAGTCTCGGTATTGTATTGGTTGTAACGGTTGATATATTCGATCTGAACATGATTAAAGGCATCAGTATCACGACTGCGACGCACCTTGACCGGTTCATCATCACCAATGAAATCATCGTCAGTCAAATGATAGCTTGGCTTTAGATCTGGCTTAAAAGTAACGCCGTTGGCTGTTAATGCTGTGTCACCAAAGGACTTGATCTTTAGACCATCAGGACTAGGGACCACGGCGCAATTTACAGACTCGACAATCTCGTTAATGATCTCATGTGCTTCGCGCTGGGCAGTCATTGCGGGACTTATGAATAGATTGGCAGCTTGGCAATAAGTGCGAAATTCTTTCAGATCCGCGATGTTTAAGTATGGTGCCGCGCCGTAACGTGAGTTTTTAATAAAATCTTCGATCACATCAGCGGGATTGGCATCTTGAATCGTATCTGAAAAAGTAATGTCGCTGATCACCTCAAAAGTGTGATTGGCAAGACTGGCGCTGCCGCCAAGATCGTAATTGGCACATGCGACATAACCAAGAAAAGGATAGTTTAAAGCCTCATCAGGATGCTTTGACTCAATATAGCCCCAGCGCGGATTATGATCACCATCGAATAACTCAAAACCAATTTGATCAATCGGCTTGAGTTGAATCCCTTCGACTGTTTTATTAATCAGCTGCTCTTTGTCGCGCCAGATGATGCCGATCTCTTTGATCTTGTTTTCACACAGGCCTAGCATCAGTGAGGCGCTATAGGTGTAGGTTGTATTGCGTGTCTTGGTTTTACCACCCTTGCCGCCGGCTTTGGTCACAGTCGTATGTGCGGTCGCCGTGAAATCCCCGTACCAAAACATATTGGCCGACAATCGAGTTTTGCCATATACCAGTGGCTGGCAAAGCCCGTACGCTGACTGCTGCACGCGCATTGAGTTGATGCGCGTATCTGATGTGCTAATCGTTGCGCCACCACCAAATAATCCACCCATATTATTTTAGCCTCTTCATACGAAAAAACCCGGCAATTCGCCGGGCTAAACTTCCTTTGGTACCATCTTGGAGGATGACTCCTTGATGGATGTACGAGTGGATGATCGTAGGCCACTCCACCACAATTGCGCCGTGGCTGATGCACTTGCCGAAGTGATACAGCACTATGTCGCCCGGTTGCGGCTCATCAACTTCAAAGCAGACGCTTTTCACATGCTCAAGGTAACGTTGGCCAAGTTGGTGCATGTGCCAATCTGGCGGATACGGCCGAGGATCTAAATGATCCATCAAGCCAACACGCTCATAAACTTCACAAATTAAGGTACCGCAATCAACACCAACGCCTTTTACGCGGCCTTGGTGGTGGTATGGGGTACCGAGCCATGTGAGGGCTTCAGTGACTGCTTGCTGGTTTTTCATAGCGTCTCTTATATTTTGGGCGTAAAAAAAGCCCTGAGATTTTTTAAATCAAGGCTTGATGTAGCTTACTGTTAATTTAAAATGCTAACGCATCGAATTGCTCAATCATTTCAGCATCTGTAAGTGTTGTGCCGTCAAAACACACCACTTTTCGAGCATAACCACCGGTCGCAACCTGCACCCCACTCCCATTGAAGATTCGCGTTAAAAGCCGAAGCGTAATAAGTTGCTTTGTGAAATACTGCGTACTCACAATACTGTCTGAATATTCAGAATAGAATGAAGCAACGCCATCTTTGAAGCGAACCATAATTTTTAAAACATCACTAGGTGTATACGGTCTCAAACCACCAAAAACTAAAGTATCACCAGCTTTTCCGTTATTAAATGTTAGAATCTGAGCATTATATGCATCTTGATTTGATATATCGCTACTACTAAAAGATCCAAATGCGACAGTTGCTGATGTGAGCCCTTTTTCAGCCGAATCCTCCGCCTCAAGCGACAATACGTTTACAGCTCTATTTAAACCCTTTACGGAATTTGGTAGCTGTAACTCGATGTATGCAGCCCATTCTGTTTCTGTGAAAACTT
>JASLJB010000276.1 GCA_030152605.1 Acinetobacter sp.
CATAGGCCAACACATAGGAGGCTTGGCGAAAACCATCTAGAGTCAGATTGGCCATCACCGACGTGATCAAAGTCAAGGCGGCTGGGGTTTGCTGATAGACCAGATGCGGGCCACGACTTGCAGCCATACCCGCTGCACCCAAGGTTTTCAGCATCTCGGGGCGCTGGGCATACACCTGCTGTTGGGTCTGTGCATCCGCAGTGGCATAGCCTTGGGCTGGATTAAGCAACAGCAAATGCTGCACGCGCTGTGGATAGGCGGCGGCAAAGGCTGCCGCAAACATCGCCCCCAAGGAATGGCCAACCACCACCACTTGATCTAGCTGCAACACATCTAATAGGTCTTTGATGCGTTCGGCATAGTCCTGTGCCGAAGGGGTTGCGCTATGCAGTGCATCAGACTGACCATAGCCCGGCGCATCCCAAGCGATCAGGCGGTAGTGTTGACTCAAGTGTTGTAACTGCTTGAGCCAAGAGCCTGCACCTGAACTAATCCCGTGTAACAACAACAAGGTCTGCCCCTGTCCAGCCTCACGGTAGGCTTGAATCTGTCCGTGAATATTGACGCTTTGAATCGGAAATTGATCCAATTGCAACTGCTCATCCATGCGCTTCATCCTTTGAAAATAAACGCCGATATTATTTTTATCGCTGCCATGCCTGCGGCTAAATCACTGAAGTCTCTAATCCTCGCCGTCGTGGCGCCGACGTCAGTGCTTTGGTGATTTGATAATCCGCGCACTGAGGTCGCTTAAATAGACCGACTTAGGTTCGTTTAATCTGTGACAGCGGATGCTCTGGTGGATAGTTGGGAATGGTCGGTTTACCGGTGCCCAACATCACACACATCAAGGCGTCATCTTGGCCTGGGTTAAACAGACCACGATAAATCCCCGGCGGAATCGAGATCAGATCGCGTTCTCGCAATCGGGTTTGGAACTTTTCACCCTTGTGCTCGATAAACAGATCAATCTCACCACGCAGCATAAAAAACACTTCTTCGACATCGTGATGGATATGCAAGGGACCTTCACACTGCGGCGGTAGCACCATGGTGGAAAACGTAAAGTTTTCAGCAGTCACGGTATTGCTATCTGCGTTGACGCCAGTTGCACCAGTGCCCATATAACGCATTTGCGCACGGCGGTATTTTGGGTCATAGTCGGCTTGAAACTTCAGTGCATCAAAGTCATAGCTGCGGGTTTCAAAACGTGCAATCCGGGTGCTGAGCCATTCTTCCAGGCTTGATCCTTGTGGTTGTGTCCATGATTCAAAATGTTGTTGTGACATGGTCTAACTCCTGTGAAATATAAAATAAAAGACCAGCTGGGATGGCTGCCAGTCTTCGATGTAAATCAAACAATCCATTCAACACATGTAATGCGTCGCTGATCTGGCTTAATGACGTCGTAATAACGGCAGCAAGAAAAATGAGCCAAACACCGCCACGGCGGCCAACAGCGTGATACCTAAATTAAAGCTATGGGTTTGCATCACGATATAGCCGATTAATACCGGTGCCGCAGCACTAGAAAAGTTGGCCATGCCATTAAAGATGCCACCGGCGGTTGCACCGACATCGGCCGTGGTGACACGTGCCAACAAGGCAAAGATGGCCGAGGCCCCAAAGCCCCACGACATGGCACTGATCGACATGGCCGCGATAATCCACATTGGATCAGTCAAGACCACCATCGCGTACATAAACACCCCGGCAAATAGCAAGCCCAAGAACACCTGTATCGCACGCCGACCGAGCTTGTCAGAGATAAATGCTCCAGCGATCTCCCCGAGCAACATCGCCATAAAAGGCAGGCTGGAATAGGTACCAAATTCTTTTAAGTTAAAGCCCTTATCTTGGATCAGGTAGGACGGCACCCAGCTATTTAACCCCCATAAATAGGTCATCAAGGCGATGTTAAACACACACACCAACCAGAAGGCGCCATTGCGCAACAAGGACTTGGTGTTTTGAATATGGCTTTTAAAGTTGGTACTGGTGCTGACGTTTTGCATGTCGCGCACTTTTTTCAACTCAAGATTACGTAGACCAATCAAGATGCTCAGCACTGCGATAATGGTCATCGCCGCCATGACAAAGAAGGTGGTGTGCCAGTCATATTTGGCCAACACCGCCGCGGTAATCGGAAAGCCCAAGGAAGCGCCGATCGGTGTCCCAAGTAAAAATAAGGTTGAGGCACGCGCTTGTTGACGGTCGCTATAGGTTTGTTTGACGATGGCATAGGCCAAGGCAAATAACGGCCCTTCTGCGATCCCGAGTAAGACGCGTAAAAACAACATGGTGCTGTAGTCTTTGGCAAAGCCCATACACAGCATCAATGCCCCCCAAGACAACACGCTCCACAGCAACAGTTTTTTCGGGTTGAAAATATCACCCAAAAAACTCAGAAACATGGAAGAGAAGCCGTAGGCCAACAGGAAGCTGGTCATCAACCACCCAAGTTTGGCCTTGTCTTGCGCAATCCCCATGGCGCCTTGAAAATGTGGGTCGGTAAACAGAACCGCAATACTAATTTTGTCGAAGAAAGCCAACACCACGCAGATCATCAATACGAACGCGGGTGTCCAATGCTTTATTCCACTTTTTTCTTCAATACTCATGCTGCATTCCTTCGACATTTAATGAGTAGTCATATGTGCCTGTGTTTATTCATGTCTGGCTTATTCGATCGATTTTATTAAAGTTAAGCTTTTAGTTTCATGACATTAAACTCAGGATTCCCCAGTAGTTCTGGATCAAGTACCGTCTGGGCCTGTATCCAACGTTTGCCCAACTTGACCAACTTGGCATCATTGATCGCGATCATATTGATCAAGCGATGATCTTGATCTAAGTAGAGAAAACTCTTTTGCGTTTCCGAACTTTGACGCAGGATCATGTGCTTGGAGCGATCGGGTTGATAGATGCCAAGTATTTGAATATTAAATTGATACTGATCAGACCATAGCCACGGAATATCCTGATATTCACTGGCTTGGCCCAACATAGATTTGGCGGCACTGATGGCTTGGTTTTGTGCATTGGCCCAGGATTGGATGCAATAGCCCAGCTGCGGATGAATCGCCACATCACCGGCCGCATAGATATGTTCATCCGAGCTTTGACCATAGTGATCCACCACGATGCCGTCTTTGACTTCCAAGCCAGCCGCAAGGCCCAACTCTGTGGCGATTTCCGCGCCGGCACCGACCACCACCAGATCAAAGATCTGCGCAGCCGCCGGTGCATTGCAGACCTGAACTTTCTGTTCAGCGCCTTGCTGCAAGCTCAGTTGCTGACTGTTCAGGTGCAAAACCGTACCGGCCTGCTGATGGATCTGTTGCAGAAAATCCGAGACTGCCGGACTAACACTACGTGCGCAGAGTCGATCGCCATATTCAAAGATCTCGACACATTTTCCTTGCTGCCGCAGCGTGGCCGCGATTTCGAGTCCGATCCAGCCCCCACCGATCACCGCAATCTTCTCGGCATTGGCCACGGCGTCAGAGAGGCGTTGACAGTCCTGAACATCTCGTAGGGTCAAGACATTCTGAAGCTGCTTCCAAGCGGGATTGGGCATGCGCGCGCGACTGCCGGTCGCCAGCAATAACTTGTCATAAGACAGTTGCTTGCCACTGCTAAGTTGCACGGTTTTGGCGGCTCGATCGATACTGCTGGCCTGATCCGGTTTATGCCATTGGATCGCAAAGGCATCGACTTGATCCGGTGCAAATAAATTCAAACTCTCATAACTGGCCTGTTGTGACAGCACCTGTTTTGACAGCGGTGGACGCTCATAAAACACCTGCTCTTCGTTGGAGACCACATGGATTTCGCCCAAATAGCCTTGTTGTCTCAGCGTATTCACCGCCCAGGCTGAGGCTTGACCGGCCCCGATAATCACGATTTTTTGCATGGCAACTTCCTGTTTCCTATTCCCT
>JASLJB010000289.1 GCA_030152605.1 Acinetobacter sp.
TGTGAATATCAATGCTATGCAGGGGATATTAGCCGAACCTTTCCAGTCAATGGTCGTTTTAGCCCTGAACAAAAAGCACTCTATCAACTGGTTTTAGATGCGCAATTGGCAGCGATCGATGCTGTGTGTGTCGGTCATAGCTATAAGCAACCGCACCATGTCGCAGTACGTATCATGGTGCAGGGGTTGTTGAACTTGGGCATCATGCAAGGCGATTTAGAGCAAATTATTGAATCGGAAAGCTATCGTCAGTTCTATATGCATGGCACAGGACATTGGTTGGGCATGGATGTGCATGATGTCGGCAGCTATCAAGATGCTGAAGGGCCACGCAACTATGCAGTGGGTATGGTGGTGACCGTCGAACCAGGACTGTATGTTGCGCCGGACGATGACACGGTTGATGCAAAATGGCGCGGTATCGGCATCCGTATTGAGGATGATGTCTGCGTGACCGCACAGGGGCCACTAGTTTTAACCGACAAGGTGGTCAAGTCTGTTGCTGAGATTGAAGCCTTAATGGCGCAAGCCCAGCAAGATCGGCTACAACAGAAACTGGCATAGTGTTATAAAGTGAAATCCAACTCGACTGCGGCAAGCAGAGATGAAATCTCAACAGACCCTCGTCTATGTCGCCGTATTTGAGTGGTTTAAACTTGAGTTATATAAAACATATTGAAAATAAATCATGCTTGGGGAGTAGAAACGGTGCAGGAACAAGTGATTATCGTTGGTGGCGGGATGGTGGGTTTGAGTCTTGCGCTGATGTTGGCCAAAGCAAACATCGCCGTCAAACTGATTGAGGCGATCAAGTATCCAGATTATAGCGATGCCGAAACTGTCCCTTATCACTCAAGTTTTGATGCGAGAAATACCGCTTTATCACGGCGTAGTGTAGAGATTTATCAAGAGCTTGGCTTATGGGATGCCTTGCAGCAATATGCAACGCCGATCATGCAAGTGCATATTACCGAGCAGGGTGGCTTTGGTAAGGCGCGTTTGGTTGCAGAGCAAGAAAAAGTCAAAAGCTTTGGTCAGGTGATTGAAAATGCATGGTTAGGTCGCGTGCTCTTGACCCAAGTGCGTGAGCAAGCCCTGATTGAACTGATTGATGCAGCAAGCGTGAATGGATTAAGCCAAGATCAAGCGTGGGTGACTTTACGTTATCGCCAAGAAGAGCAAGAAGAGCAATCTTTACAAGCTAAATTACTGATCGCAGCAGATGGTCGAGATTCTTTCTGTCGTCAGGCACTGGGTGTTGGCGTGGATGTACATGACTATGATCAGGTTGCGATCGTTACTGCGGTTGAAACCTCAAAACCACATCAACAGGTGGGTTTCGAACGCTTTAGTCCACTGGGGCCTTTGGCCTTGTTGCCATTGCCGGGGGATTATCGTCGTTCGGTGGTTTGGCCGGTGAAAAAAGGCACTGAGCATGAGTGGTTGGGTGAGGAAAATGATCAACATTTTCTGGATGCACTGCAAAAAACCTATGCCGATCGTGCCGGTAAATTTATCAAAACCGGCAAGCGCTTTAGTTTTCCACTGTCGCAAGTTTTGGCTGATCGCCAAGCCGTGGGGCGTGTGGTGCTAATGGGTAATGCCGCACATACCATTCATCCTGTTGCTGGCCAAGGTTTTAACCTGTGCTTACGCGATGCAGATGTGTTGCTGCGCTTTGTGACAGCGCAAATCCAACAGGCTGAAGATATTGGTGAACCTCAGATGCTCAAGGCCTATGAACAAGCACGTCTCAGTGATCAACGCCGTGTGATTAAGTTTTGTGATGCTGTGGTACGTGGTTTTAGTCATCAAAATCCTGCATTAAAATTACTCAGAAATACTGGCCTGATCGCCTTTGATTGGGTGCCTGGGGTCAAGCCCTTGATCGCCAACTATGCTATGGGGTTAAAAGCATGACCAATGACAGCAGAAATGACATCAGCAGTGAGGTCAGCAGTGATATGAGTAAAGTGGTCGGAATGAGTGAGCTACTCGATGTGGTGATTGTGGGTGGTGGCTTGGTCGGTGGTTTAACGGCCTTACTCTTGGCTCAAGGGGGAGTACAAGCCACTGTCTTGGATGCAGCCCCGATTTTGGATCAACAAAAAACCCTTGCAACGCCGAATCCACGGGTGTTGGCACTGAGTCAGGCCAGCATTCACCTCTTAGATACCGTCGGTGTGTGGCAGCATATTGCACGTTCGATGCCCTATAGCGGCATGCAGGTTTGGAATATCGATGGCTATGGTGAAATTAACTTTGGTCAAGCCTCTGAAAAACGTCCCAATGACAGCCAACGCCTCGGTGCGATGGTGGAGCCGAGTATCATTAATTTGGCGATTCAGCAGCAAATGCTGCAACAACTCGACGACTACCGTACCCAAGTCAAAGTACTCGAGATTGAGCGCCAAGTGGATTGTTGGATGTTGCGTCTTGCAGATGGCACACAACTACGGACCAAACTATTGATCGGTGCAGATGGCGCACAATCTTTTGTGCGCAACCAAGCGATGATTGATCTGGATGTATTGGACTATGCGCAAGCGGGGCTAAGCTGCGCGATCCGCACGGCGAAACCGCATCAGCATGTGGCACGACAAATCTTTATGCAGACTGGTCCGCTGGCCTATCTCCCGATGGCGAGCTTAAATCCAGCGCAGGATGGTTACTGGCAGTCGATCGTCTGGACCTTGCCACAAGACTATGCCGATGAGTATGCACAACTGGATGATCAAGCCTTTTGCCAACTGCTCAGCCGTGAAAGTCAGCATATGTTGGGTGAGGTGTTACAGGCCACGCCACGTGCGATATTCCCACTCAAAGCCCGAGCAGCGCAGTCCTATGTCAAAGCGGGCTTGGCTTTGGTCGGCGATGCTGCGCATGTAATTCATCCCTTGGCGGGTCAAGGCGTCAATATCGGCTGTCTGGATGCCGCGGTGCTGTGTGATGTGTTATTGCATGACTTAGGACGTGGTGTCTGGGCGCATGAGCAAACCCTAAAACGCTATGAACATCAGCGTAAGGGTCAAAATGAGGCCATGATGCACAGTATGTCTGCGATTGGTTGGCTCGAAGGGCAACGGGTCTTTCCATTGCTTTGGGCACGTAATTTTGGTTTGAAACAGGTCGAACAACAGCCGCTTTTAAAAGACCTATTTATGTCACGTGCCAATGGTTTATTTGCCTTGGCAAACACCCGTTATGCGGCAGTGTAAAAAGTCTGCTGAATTTTGAACAATTATTTAATCATTTTTACTAATTTGGTTAAAAAGAATACGTTTTTATTGCAATAGGCTCTAGTCGAAATCCTAAGAGCTTGATACATTTCTCGATAAATGTTGACTCAGATTTGGGTCAAGCAAAGTCATTGATGGGGAGCGTATTATGACGGATATAAATGACTATGATGAAAATGCAGAAAGTGCTGTAGATGATGATGAAGCCCAAGCTGCAGAGAAAGGTGCAACGGCGAGCGAAGCAACCGTTTCAGACGCTGATGTGGCCGAAGCAGAAACCTTAACTGTCACAGCGAAACGTAAACAGCGCCAATCACTCGAAGACGAAATCGCAGCATTTCTCGCCAGTGGTGGCAAGATTACCGAAGTTCCGCCAGATGAGTCTGCATACGACTAAACCTGCTGAACGCGACTCAGATCAACCGCTGAGTTGATGCTTGAGATCAAAAAAATGAGACCATGATGGTCTCTTTTTTTTGCGATCTGTTTTTACACCGATCCGTCAGTATGCTCTGCATCGCTTGCAAGCGCTGCAGTGAGTTCTAGCGCACGTTGGTAGGCGATTTTCTTTTTGATCCCCGTCAGGTCAGCGGCCAACTGTGCAGCAGCTTTAACTGAAAGGTCTTGCAGTAGTCGGGTCAGTAACTGATCGAGTTTAAGTTGATCCATGTCGACTTCAGTGCTTGCACCGCCGATGACCAAGACGATTTCACCTTTTTGCTGGTTGCGATCATTTTCAACAAATTCGACCAACTCCGCTAAATTCATTTTTTTGATGGTTTCGAAGGTTTTGGTGATTTCTCGCGCAAATCCGACCGGTCGATCCGCACCAAATACACTGCACATGTCTTTGACACTGGCGAGGATGCGATGTGGTGCCTCATAAAAAATCAAACTTTGGGTTTCATTCTTCAGTTTTTCCAACTGCAGCAAGCGCTGAGAAGACTTGGATGGCAGGAAACCCTCAAAGCTAAAACGATCACTCGGTAAGCCCACAGCACTCAATGCTGCGACCGCTGCACAGGCACCAGGAACAGGGGTCACGCGGATATGGTGGGCTTGTGCGGCGCGCACCAGTTTAAAACCAGGGTCACTAATCAACGGAGTTCCGGCATCACTGACCAGTGCGATGTTTTCGCCGTTTTTTAATTTTTCTATCAACATATCAATAACATGGCTTTCGTTATGGTCGTGACAAGCGGTTAAAGGTGTTACTATATTGAAATGTCTAAGCAGTAGCGCAGACTGGCGAGTATCCTCTGCGGCGATGACGGATACCGATTTAAGTACTTCAATCGCACGAAAAGTCATGTCATCCAAGTGCCCAATAGGGGTCGCGACGACAAATAACTGAGCACTCATCTGGGTTCTCCATATGAAGGAATAAAAAAGTTGAATTTGTATTTCAAGAGAATATGCTGCGTAGCATTGGGTCTAACGATGTCTGCGTTACACGCAGAGGTGCTGGTTATTCTACCTGAAACTGGCCCACTCGCGAGAGCGGGGTTGAGTATTAAGCAAGGCCTGATTAGTGCTCATCAGGCCTCGGGCAACACTATAAACTTTAAATTTCTCAATTCAAATGAAAAAAATATCTCGACCTTGTTAAAAAACAATGTAAATCAAAAAACTGAAATGATTATTGGGCCATTGGCTCGGCAGCAAGTTGAGGCACTGATCAAATATAATCCGAAGATTCCTGTGTTGGCACTGAATGAAGTGCAGGCGCAGCATAAAAATGTGCTGCAATTTAGCCTGTCCAAAGATGCAGATGCCGAAGCTTTGAGTGATCAATTTGATCAGGATCAATTGCAAACTTTGTATGTCTATCGTCAAGCAGGTGCCGAGGCGGGCACGGCTGCTTTTCTGACTCGATTGCAGCAAAAGTTTAGTGGAAATGTTGAATTGAGTGAGCAACTTCCGCGCAAACTGGACAAGCGCAGTGGGGTGCTGTTGTTGGGCAGTAATCAATGGCTGAATGGCTTAGAAAAATTACCAAAGAAAAATATCTACGCACAAGCCATCGCAATTGCTGACAATCAACCGATGCCAATCGGGTTAAAGTTCTGCGATGTCCCTGCGATCTATGTGCAGCATTGGCCGGATGTGGTGCAAGCCTATCAACATAACCCGACCAGCATGGCCTATCAGCGTTTAATCGCCTTTGGTGGTGATGCATGGCAAATTAGCGAAATGATGTTGGCGGCCAATACCATGCAAGCCTCGATGCATAATATCGATTTCCAAGGCCGCAGTGGACAAATCAAAATCGTAGATCAAGAGATTCAACGTCAGCCTGCCTGTTTTGTAAACACCAAAAAAGGGTTGGCAATGCTATAAGCTGATTGAGTCATAGGTGTGCCATGCCGAAAAGTAATGCTTTAGGAGCTTGGGCAGAGCAACGCGCTCTGAGGTTGCTTACTGCGCAAGGCTTTGAGATCGTGGCACATAATTATCATAGTCGCTATGGTGAAATCGATTTAATCGCAGCACAGGATCAGCTACTGGTTTTTGTTGAAGTGAAAGCACGATCTAGCACTGAGTGGGGGAATGCCTATGATATGGTCACGCGAGCAAAGCAGCATAGAATCATCAAAACCGCATTGTGTTTTATCATGCACAAGCCCGAATTCGAGCAAAAATTCTTGCGATTTGACGTGATTGGTTTTGATTTTTATTATAAATTTGCAAAAAACGTACAGTATGACTTCGGCAAATATACGTATGATCTGCAGTGGATTGAAAACGCATTTACTTTGGATACGGACTTGATT
>JASLJB010000312.1 GCA_030152605.1 Acinetobacter sp.
CTGCATCAGGTTTAACGATAGATAAAGTACGTTCGATAGCCATCGATAGGCTCCTTATATTTCAACGACAAAATTTGGCGCATTATACAGCCTAAATGCGCAGTGATCAGCTTTTGAAGTGTAAAAGATTAGATTTTTTTCGCGGTTTTTTAGCGAACTTCATCAATCCATGCCATCTGAATGCCTTCTAATAGGCCTTCAGTGGATTTGTTTGGATCATCACTAAACTCAGGAAGGGCGCAAACCCAGGCATGTAAATCGGTAAATCGAATCCATTGCGGATCGACATCGGGGTGTGCTTCACTCAATTCGATTGCGATATCCAGCGTATCGCTCCAACGTAATCCCATACTGCTGCCTTTTTTTCAGTCTTGATTTGGCGCTACTTTAGCAAATATCTGCCACAGTGACTATGCATGTCGCAGGCTCAGATGCAGCGCTCGATGTCGCGTTATTCAGCATTTACCCATATTACAAACTCAGACCAAACCACGGCGCGGCCAAGACCACCATGCTGCCAACACTAGCACCAATGATTGCGCCCATGATCACATCCGTTGGATAGTGCAAACCCAGCACCATGCGCGAGATCGCAATCAATAGGCTAAACGGCAACATCACGATCAGCAACATCGGTTGCACCGAACCGAGGACCACCGTTGCCATCACCGCATGTAAGGTATGCCCTGAGGGAAAACTAAAATGATCCAAGGCACGTTCACCGAGTACGATCACTTGGTGGACTTGATAGGGACGTGGTCGGGTGGTCTTTTGCTTTAAGACTTTATAAATCAATGTCCCAACACTGCATCCTAGCAGCATATAAGCCAAGTTTAGAGCGTAGGCCAGATCATGCTGCGCCCACACCAACAGCAACATCACATACCAGAAGCCACCATCGCCGAGACGACTGATAATTTTAAAAAACATGGCCACATGCTGAGAATGTGAAAGGCTGTTGAGATAAACACAACCTTTTAAATCGAGATCCAGTATTTTTATTTTGGTATTTTTAAAGTTCATCTTGCACTCCCCTCACCTATTCGGCTACCGATTGCATCTTTTTGTTGGCTTCACCTTGTCGTTCATGTATTACATTGAGCGATCGCAGCACCCTATTGATGCTGCTGATCGCGGGCGATGTTTGGGCTTGAGCCTAGGACGCCATGATTTCATCCGGGACTCAACACGGCACTGGGTTGTACCACTTGATATAACGCCTGTTCAAACTGTGCCACCGGATATTGCCATCCGGCATGCTGTGTGGCCTGAACCGCGCCACGTCCCATTTGCCTCAAGGTCTCCCGATCTGGCAAATTGATGATGCTATGAATAAAAGCACTGCGCTGTCCGCGTGGGCTTAACCAACCACTATCGCCTTGCACCACATATTGCTGCGCACAGGCATAGTCATAGGCCACGACCGGTAAACCACTGGCCATGGCTTCAAGCACCACATTGCCAAAGGTTTCAACTTGACTGGCAAAGACAAATACATCGGCACTGGCATAAGCACGCGCCAATGCATCTCCAGTCAAACTACCGGTAAAGATCACTTGATCTGCACCGGGGATGCACTTGAGTCGACTCAAGTCAGGGCCTTCTCCCACGATCACCAATTGTACCTTTTTCTGCTGTTTTCGCAGGGTATAAAAAGTTTCAATGATGAGCTCAATTTCTTTTTCTGGTGAGAGCCGTCCTACGTACAACAACACCGTGCTGTCATGCTTTGCGCCCCATTGCTGCCGCAATGGCTCACTGCGATGCTGGGGTGAAAAGCGTTGAGTATCGACGCCACGACTCACCACTTTCAATGCACAAGTCACGCCAAATTCACGCAGGGCTTTTTCGGTATCCACACTCGGCACACAGGTCAGTTGGGTGTTGTTATGAAACCAACACAAATAGCGTTGAATCGGCTTGAGTAAAAACGCCAAATCAAAGAATCGACTAAAGTCCTGAAAAGGTGAATGAAACCCACTCGATACCGGGATCTTCTGTGCTTTGGCCGCCTGTAATGCGGTCAGCCCCAAAGGACCTTCTGTGACGATATGCACGATCGAAGGTGAAAATGCGCTCAAAGCTTGGCTCACTTTAAGATACTGCGGCCAACCAAACTGTAGACCCGGATATTTGGGAATGGATTGGGCTTTAACCAGACATTCTTTGTTGGGGCGAAAGGCGGCTGTGCTCAAATGTTGTTCAGGCCGAATGAGTAATATTTTATGTCCGAGTTGTTGTAAGCCTTTGCAGAGTTGCAGAAGCGATAAAGCCACACCATTAATTTCAGGTGGCCAAGTCTCGGTCACAATCGCAATTCTGAGTCGAGGTCGAACTAAATCTTGGAGATCAAAAGTAGCAACGCGATGATTTTTATTATGTTGTTGCTTGAAATAGAAATTTATATTTTTGCGAAAATCGTAAGCTGGCTCTAGCGGTTTTTCAAACATCATTGGTGCATACGGATGTGTCATATCCTCACCCAATAGGCTTTTGATCGCTTTAGACTAGCTGAACTATCTTGCAGTTTGATGTGGATTCAGTGACAGTTTTTTGAAATGTCGCTTCTGTGACAGCGGCCATCGTCGCGTATATATGCTGAGGCCATACTTGATGTGTTTAGAGCGTATGCTAGGCACACAGTTGCTTCAATCCGGTGCAGACTCAAACATCCATATGCACAGCACTGCGGCCTATTGCATCCAAGTGCAACAGGCATTTTCTACCATGAGATTTTTTCAGGCCTTTACACCGATGAGCGATTTCGCCCTGCTGCAAGCTTATCCAATTTCTTAAATACCTCAGCCACGGCGATCATGGCAAAACTGGAGGTCACCACCACTGCTGAACCATAACCACCACAGCGTAGCCCTGCGCTTGGACACACATCCGCGCTCGAAAAAGGATTATCGGTTGAATAGACACAAGTGATGCCAAATTTTTCTTTGGGCTTTTTACAGATGCCTTTGCCGCGTAACTGACTACGCAGTTTGGCCAGCATCGGATCTTGTTCGGTTTTGGATAGATCTGCCACGCGGATCTTGAGTGGATCGAGTTTCCCGCCTGCCCCACCCGACACGATCAATTGGATTTTGTTGAAACGGCAGTACAGCATCAGGGCAAACTTGGCTTTGACATCGTCGATACAGTCCAGTACCACATCCGGCACCGGTGTCAGCATCTCGGCGACATTGTCTGGAGAAATATAATCATCCACCAAATTGAGTTTTATCCGTGGATTGATCTGACGGCAGCGCTCAGCCATGACGGCGATTTTTTCCATGCCGAGGGTTGAGCTCATCGCTGGAAGTTGACGATTAATATTGGAGGCCGCCACCACATCCATATCCACCAAGGTCAGTTCACCGACGCCACTGCGCGCCAAAGCTTCGACCGCCCATGACCCCACCCCACCAATACCGATGACCATGACATGACTTTGGGCATAGCCGGTAAACGCGTCTTCACCATAGACTTTGGCCACGCCAGCAAAACGACGATCGTACTCATCCGCTACAGGCACCGTCGCATCCACAACAGCAGTATCGTTGGATTGAGCAGCGGGCTCTAAGGCAGCAGGGTCGTCGAGGTCAAGCTCAGCATCGGGGAGAAGTGTGCGCATAGCGGCTCAGGGTAGATGAAAATCAGCGGCATTTTAACAAAAGTTCAGCCCGCATCCTAGCGTTCACTACGAGGCTTAATATTCAGTCCAACTTGCAGGAAATTTAATCGTCTTATTCGTTTGATTTAAAATATAGTTGCGTCGTTGATTGACAGGCTTCTGATCAGACACTGGAGATAATCTCCGATAATAATGATATTTCATCTGCCATTGATATGGCTTTTGATAACCGATATTTAAAACTAGACTTTCCTCATCATGACAATGTTCATCTCCCGCACGTTCATATTGTTCCGCGCTAAAACATGCACGAATCAAACGAGAGACTGAAAATGGAATATTGGAAAACTGTAGTTGATAGCGGCGATCTGTTTGTAGTTCAAAAAAGTCAGCCACTTCCTCAGTCATTGCACCACCAGCATATGATTCTCTAAAGCTTTGAATCAAAGCAATCGCATAATTTTGCTCAGATATTTTAAATAAGGCAGGATACAGATGGCGAATATCTGAGATACCCGGATCTTCATCGGTGGTCCAATGTGTAGTAACGCTCTTTGGTTCTGCCTTGGAAAAGTCCCACTGATTGATCAGTGCCAACGATTTATTGTTTTGATTAAACTGATACAGCTTTAAACCGGAAATAGCATAAAAAGATTGAGCTTGCTGTTGCACTTGATAGAGCTGCCAATTTCGATCATTACAACTTGATGGAACTTGTTTGCATAGGCTTTGGCGCTGTGTAGGCGTCGCTTTAAATTTAGTTAAGTTTAAAAGATCGGCAGCATAACTTTGAGTCATGAACATTAAACTAAAAAGCACCACACTGGATTTAATTTTCATTTTATTTCCTAAATCATGCTGATTCTAAGTACAAAATTTAATCTAAATCGATTTGAATTTTAATATAACCCTCTGTATTGGCTTGATCAGCCATGCTCCACCCCATGCGGGCGAAGAACTGCAATGCGCCCTTATTTTGTTGATCGACAATTGCAGTCCAGCATTGAGTTTGCTTAAAATCAGCTGAACTTAAAAGCTGCTTAAGCAATACAGTGGCAATCCCTTGACCGCGATGCTGAGGATGAATTGCTAGCGACATTAGGTGATACATGTCATGTCCGGGCAATGGCACGTGTATGCAAGCCACAGCCACCATCTTGCCATGCAAATAAGCAACAACAGTCTGTATGTTTTTATCATTCAATATACAGTCAAGCCAATCTTGATCAATACCACCCAATGCAGTCATTAGGCTAAGATCTTGAAACCACCTCTGATAAATCACAAAGTGCTCAAGTTTAAATTCCTGAATAATCAATATATTTGGCTCTCGACTTTTCATCATCTTTAAAACCATACTCAAGCATTGTTTAATTTTAGAGCGACGTGAATCATGCATACATGCGTGAAACACTTAGTGCTGATGGGAAAAAATGACTGCGAACCGCAAGTGGTGAAGTAACCAGCCTTCTCCCTTAGGGAGAAAAACCCTCATCCTAGCCTTCTCCCTCAGGGAGAAAAACCCTCAACCTGACCTTCTCCCTCAGGGAGAAGGTTGGATGAGGGTGATTTTTATGCCGCAATCAAATTACGTAACACATAATGCAGAATGCCACCGGCTTTGAAGTACTCGACTTCATTTAAGGTGTCGATCCGGCATAAGACCTCAAACTGATCACTTGAACCATCGGCACGTTGCACTGTGACCTGCAGTTGTTGCATCGGCGTAATGTCATTCGAGAGTCCCCGAATACTGAGTTGCTCATGTCCGGTGAGATTTAAACTTTTGCGAGTCTGCCCCTCGACAAACTGCAAAGGCAAGACGCCCATCCCAACCAAGTTAGAACGATGAATCCGCTCAAAACTTTCCGCGATCACCGCTTTAACTCCAAGCAAGTTAGTACCCTTAGCCGCCCAGTCACGTGAAGAACCGGTACCGTATTCTTTACCTGCGATGATGATCAACGGCGTGCCATCTTGCTGATAGCGCATCGCGGCATCATAGATCGGCATTTTTTCCTCACTCGGGGTGTAAATGGTATTGCCGCCCTCTTCGCCACCGAGCATTTCGTTTTTAATCCGAATGTTGGCGAAGGTGCCGCGCATCATGACTTCATGGTTACCACGGCGTGAACCATAGGAGTTAAAGTCAATCGGTGCCACACCTTGTTCTTGTAGATAGCGCCCTGCGGGACTGTCTTTTTTGATATTGCCTGCCGGGGAGATATGGTCCGTGGTCACTGAGTCACCGAGCACCGCCAAGATCCGCGCCCCCTCAATCTCTTCAATCGGCGCAGGCGCCTGATCGATGCCCTCAAAAAATGGTGGATGACGAATATAGGTAGAGTCTTCCGCCCAAACATAGGTCTTACTGTCTGGAATCTGGATCGCCTGCCATTGTTCATCCCCATCAAATACCGCTGCATATTCTTTGTGGAACATCGCGGTATTCACTTTCTGCAAAGCCTCATCGATCTCGGCTTGAGACGGCCAAATGTCTTTGAGATAAACCTTATTGCCCTGTTGATCGACGCCCAAAGCCTCACGACTGATATCGGCGCGGATATGTCCTAACAAACCAAAGGCAATCACCAACGGCGGTGATGCCAACCAGTTGGTTTTGACCAAAGGATGCACCCGCCCCTCAAAGTTACGGTTGCCGGACAATACCGAAGCCATACTTAAATCATGTGCCTGAATCGCCTCTTCAATCGGGAGGGGCAAAGGCCCAGAGTTGCCGATGCAGGTGGTACAGCCATAGCCAACCAAGTTATAACCGAGTTGATCCAGATAGGGCATCAACCCAGCCGCCTCCAAATAATCGGTCACCACTTTAGAACCCGGTGCCAATGAGCTCTTGACCCAAGGCTGACGCTGTAGGCCTTTTTCAATGGCTTTTTTCGCCAGCAGTCCTGCCGCCAACATCACACTCGGATTGGAGGTATTGGTACACGAGGTAATCGCCGAGATCACCACATCACCATGTTTCAGCGGATGACGTTCACCCTCCATTTCATAAGAGATATCCGTACCACCTTCTAAGGCTGATTTTTGTGCATCCACTGCGGTACTGCCACCCTCATTGCTGAGGCGTTCCTGCTCGCCATTACTGGGTTTGAGATCCAAATCCATCAGGTCTTGAAAGGTCTGCGGGACATCGGCCAAGACCACACGATCTTGGGGACGTTTCGGGCCGGCGACACTGGCTTGAACCGTATCCATATCCAAGCCCAGGGTGTCGGTAAATACGGGTTCATCACCGGCATAGCGCCATAGGCCCTGTTCTTTACAATAGGCTTCGGTCAGCGCAATACGTTGATCCTTGCGCCCAGTCAAACGTAGATAGCCCAAGGTGATCTCATCAATCGGAAAGAAACCACAGGTCGCACCATACTCAGGTGCCATGTTGGCGATGGTGGCACGATCCGCCAAAGGCAAGTCCGCCAAACCATCACCATAGAACTCGACAAATTTACCCACCACGCCTTTTTTACGCAGCATCTGGGTGATGGTGAGTACCAAGTCGGTGGCGGTAATGCCCTCACGCAGTTTACCGGTGAGTTTAAAACCGATCACTTCAGGAATCAGCATCGAGATCGGCTGCCCCAACATCGCGGCCTCCGCCTCAATCCCACCCACGCCCCAACCCAACACGCCCAAACCATTGATCATGGTGGTGTGTGAATCGGTGCCGACCAAGGTGTCCGGAAATGCAAACTGTTGACCCTCGCTCTCGCCCAGCCATACCGCCTGCGCCAAGTATTCGAGATTGACCTGATGGCAAATCCCGGTGCCCGGTGGCACCACACTAAAGTTATTAAACGCCGACTGTCCCCAACGCAAGAACTGATAACGCTCGCCATTGCGTTGCATTTCAATATCAACGTTTTCAGCAAAGGCTTGCTCGGTGGCAAAGTGATCCACCATCACCGAGTGGTCAATCACCAGATCCACGGGAGACAGTGGATTGATCTGTTCGGGATCTGCACCGGCTTTGGCGACCGCAGCACGCATTGCGGCCAAATCCACCACAGCAGGCACACCGGTAAAGTCTTGCATCAGCACACGCGCCGGCCGGTATTGGATTTCTTGGCTTGAACTTCGGGTCTTTTGCCAGTCCACCAGAGCTTGAATATGTTGGGTTTTGACGGTTTTGTCATCTTCAAAACGCAGTAGATTTTCTAATAAGACTTTGAGTGATTTGGGAAGTTTGCTCAGATCCCCGAGCTGATCTTTGGCCGCGTCGAGACTAAAGATTTGATAAGCATGTTGATCGACTTGAAGTGTTTTTAAAGTATTGAAACTATTGATCTTACTGTACTTTGCCATAGGTAAATCCTCCGGCTTGGCATGAATGATTTGAGGTATATTATTTTTGAGCTGTTTTACAAGTACGTGATTTCAATGTATGCCAAATTAAGCTTTTCTATGTTATTGATTGGTTAAAATTTAATAAGACTTTCAGCGTCTCTGAGATGCTCAGCGCAACTGTAAAGCAGCGAAGGAGTTTCGCCACAGGATTGCTGCCAAGTCATCTACCGGACAGGCCAAACATTCGGCCAAAGCGCTGAGCACATAGGGCAAGTTGACCGGGGTATTGCGGGTTCGCGTTTGGGTGGAAATCTGACAGCATAACGGTGTCATATCGGGGCAGTCAGTTTCGATCACCAGATGTTCGGCACCGATGGCCTGTACCACTTGACGCAGTTTTTTGGCATTCGGGTTACTGATCTGTCCCGTGACGCCGATTTTAAACCCCATGTTGAGTAAGGCTTTGGCTTCTTGCACCCCACCACTAAAGGCATGCGCGATCCCGCCCTGCTTGAACTGATGTTGTTTCAGTTGCGCGATGACTTCGGCATGCGCTTTACGAATATGTAGCAAGATCGGTTTATCACATTGCTGCGCCAGATCGATCTGGGCTGAAAACAACTGCTGCTGACGTTTAAATAGCGCAGGCTGCTTATGCTGCGGCAAAAAAGTATCCAGTCCAATTTCACCGATCGCCACACAGTCATGTTGCGCCACAAAGTCCGCCAAGCGGTCCAGATCAGCCGGCTGATGTTGCTCGATATAAAAAGGATGTAAACCCGGTGCCAGATAGCTTTTTGGCACGGCGGCCCAAGTGGAGAGTTGTTGATGCGTGTGCAGCAAACAGTCAAAGCGGTCTGCCAAAAAGCCAATCAAGACCAAAGCCTCCACACCCGCGGCTTTAGCCTGCTGTGCCAACAGCTGCCGATCAGGATCGAAATCGGCGACATCAAAGTGGGTGTGGGTATCAAACATGATTCAACCTTGCTTAGGGTGCTTTAGCAGCGGGTGCGTTTGGCTTGCTGTTGTTCGCAGCCACGGCAGATGCCGGTTGATCAACTTGGAGTTCAGCCGGGAAATATTCTGGTTTTAAAATACCTTGAAGATCAGCATAAGGGATCACCAAACGCGGCAAACCTACCACATAGGGACCGATCTCGTATTCAGCATATTGTAAAATCAGCCCTTGTTTGCCCAAGTAAAAATTCTCCGTCATGCTGAATTTCCAGACTTGCTCATACTCAGCCATATTGGTCGCCAGTTTGGAACTGATGACCCAGTCTTTAAAGGCGGCATAGGCCAATTTTTCCAGCTTCGGATACTGCTGATCCAAAATCACACCTTTGAGTGGCACTTGCTGTTGGCGTTTGAGATCAAAATTAAAATAGCGCTGTGCGGAGGCGCCATGTGCACCGCCTAAGTAACTGCTGCTATTAATCACCACGGTCGCCAAAGGCGCTTCGGAATTTAAAATCCGAGGACTGATCATCAAGCTAATTTGATGATTGGCACCCAAGGTTTTCAGCTCCTGATCCAAGGCCAAAAAGCTGTCTAGATAAGGCTGCACTTGCTCAGACATATGCTGTGCGGCGGTCTTGGTGATACGCGCTTCAACCGCAGCACTGCTAGTGGCTGAATCAACAGCACTTGATGCAGCAGCATGCTCCGCCTTGCGATTGGCGCGTTGTTGGGTGGTCGTGCTTGGCGTTGCGGCCGGACTGTGCTGTTCATCTTGTACCGATGCCAACATCTGTTCCAGACTGGCCAAGATTGCTTGGTCAATGATTTCATCCAGTACAAACTGGTTGCTGTGCAAACGCTCTACCGAGAACTCCGGACAGCTTTTTCCACTACAGTCAGGCAGATTGAGGCTTAATTTTTCGGTACTGCCCTGCAAATTTAAAATATCTGCCTCTGCCGCAGTTGAACTTGCTTGCTCAGCGTCGGCTGTTGACGATTCAGTTTTTTTAGGTTGGCAGGCGCTGATCAGCACTGAGCAAAGCAGCACGCTCAACGCAGTTTTATAATTTAGCATCGTAAAAAACCTGTTATGAGAGTTCAAATGAATTGTTTATTAAATGATTGTTGAATAGCTTAACGCGCAAGCTTATGCCACTCAATCCAGTTTTGTATCAGTTTTTAGGCCAGATGGCGCGGCAAACATCTGCGCATACACGCTTGGCTTGAGCCAAGCTTGGGTCTGCGCCTTGGACAGATAAATATCCAATGAGGCACTGTCAGCGACGATCTCATTGGCACGATAATGCAGCCCAATCCCCTCTTGATCAAAGAACCAATCGACGTTTTTCCAACTGAGTTTTTTCGCCGCCGTGATCTGTACTGCCTTGGTTTGATCTTTGAGCCAGTGCTGATACTGTTGCTGTAACCATTGATCCATGGCCGTGTGTTGCGCGGGCGCAATCACATCACCAAGTGCCAAGTGTTGTTTGGATTGCAGATTCAGAACATCAAAATACAGCCGTTGTTTGACACTGCGATCGCCTTGCTCACTGTCCACAGCGACTTGTAGCAACACATAAGGCCAATGCTGAGCGGCAATACTGCTGTTGAGTTGCAGTGTATAGGCTTGGTTTTGCACAAACTCATGTTGCCATGCAGCAGAGTGTTTGGCATAGACATTCACCGCCTGTTGCAGACTCAGCGGCTTATTGGCTGCGACTGGCACAGCGACCTGTTGGTGGATCACTTGCGCCAAATGGCCACTCAACCATTGATCAAACCACGGATCAGCACTGCGCAGGGTGTAAATCTCGATCTCAGCACAGGCTTTTTTGTTGCAACGCGCAACGCTATATTTGGCACGTCGCGGCGTCGCTTCAAAGCTGGGAATGGCTTCTGCACTTGAGGCTGGGGTTTGCTGTGCGGCGCTAGACGGGTTTTGCTGTGCTTCAGAAGTAGAACCCGAATCACACCCCTGTAACAGCCCAAGCCCAACACTGGCCAGCAATAAATATAAACCCGTTCGTCTCTTGCGCTGTGTTACACGCGCTCGACTGTCCTGACCTCGCTGCATTTGCCCATCCCCACTCAAAATGATGTGTCGGCTATTTTAGTGCAAAATCAGTCGTCGATATATTTGATATATATGAATATATGTATCTGCTGCCTGGCTTTAAAAGACATAAAAAAACAGCTTCACCAGGAAGCTGTTTTTTCATCTCAACAAAAGCAACAAAACTAAAGTCCTGTGCGCTTAGTGTTCACGCGTGGCATGGAAGTTGATATCGGGATAACGCTCTTGCATTAACTGTAAGTTGACACGGCTCGGTGCCAAATAAGTCAAATGCCCGCCGCCATCAATCGACAGCTGATCATGGGCTTTTTTCTTAAATTCGTTAAATTTGCGCTCGTCATCACAAGACACCCAACGCACGGTGTTGATATTGACTGGCTCGTAAACACAGTCCACTTTGTATTCTTCTTTCAGGCGATAGGCCACCACGTCAAACTGGAGTACCCCGACCGCACCCACGATCAAGTCGTTGCTGATCTGCGGCATAAATACCTGTGTCGCGCCTTCTTCAGACAGCTCTTTCAAACCTTTTTGCAGTTGCTTGGATTTGAGTGGATCTTTTAAGCGCACGCGACGGAACATTTCTGGGGCAAAGTGTGGAATCCCAGTAAAGTGCAAGTCTTCGCCTGAGGTAAAAGTATCGCCAATTTGAATGGTGCCGTGGTTATGCAAACCGATGATATCACCCGGCCATGCCACTTCGAGCTGCTCACGTTCACCGGCCAAGAAGGTCAAGGCATCGCTGATCCGCACATCTTTACCGAGGCGCACGTGGTTCATTTTCAGACCTTTTTCGTATTTGCCTGAACAAATCCGCATAAAGGCAATTCGGTCACGATGTTTCGGGTCCATGTTGGCTTGGATTTTAAATACAAAGCCAGAGAAACCGGCTTCAGTCGCAGCCACTTCGCGTTCTTTGGTTGGATGCGCTTTGGGCTGTGGTGCCCATTGAATAAAGGCATTCAGAACATGATCAACCGCAAAGTTACCCAATGCAGTACCGAACAAGACTGGGGTTTGTTTGCCTTGTAGGAACTGTTCATGATCCAAAGGCTCATTGGCCATTTGCACCAACTCAAGCGACTCTTCAAATGCAGCAAAAGCCAACTCACCGACTTTTTCACGCACGTCTGGATAGTCATAGCCATCACGCACTTCAATCTCGGTAATGGTTGAACCAAAACCGGCCTTGTACATATACAGTTTGCCTTGCTCGATATGATAAACCCCAGCAAAGTCACGGCCAGTACCGAGCGGCCAGGTGATCGGCACACAACGGATCTTGAGGACATTTTCGATCTCATCCAACAGCTCTAAAGGCTCGCGGATTTCACGGTCCATTTTGTTGACGAATGAAATAATCGGTGTATCGCGCATACGACACACTTCCATCAATTTAATGGTTCGTTCCTCGACCCCTTTTGCACCATCGATCACCATCAAGGCCGAGTCCACGGCGGTCAAAGTACGATAAGTATCTTCCGAGAAGTCTTCATGCCCCGGGGTGTCGAGCAGGTTGATCACATGATTTTTATAAGGAAACTGCATCACAGAGGTGGTGATAGAAATACCACGTTCTTTTTCCATCTCCATCCAGTCCGAGGTTGCGCCTCGATCTGATTTACGGCTCTTGACCATCCCCGCCACCTGAATCGCCTTGCCCCATAACAGCAACTTCTCGGTCATGGTGGTTTTACCGGCATCGGGATGCGAAATAATCGCAAAGGTACGGCGCTGCGCCACTTGGGTGGCTAGTTCATCTTTCGACATAGTTAAAAATCTGCAATTTGTACACCCCAAGCCATCCATCATCAGCAATGACGAGCAATAGGCGATGGGTATAAAGGGAAAATTCTAAAATTGCTGCAATTGTATATGAAGATGGATTTGGCTTCTATCCTTTCTCACCCAGTCGCAGCAGCAGCAAAAAAGCCAGCATGCTTGAGCGGTCAGTGTAACGCTGCTGCGCTTTTAGCTTTAAGAAAGTGCTGGCATGCTGCCACGCCTCAGGCGCAAGACTCAGCAAACTGCTATTTAAAAATAAATATTAATATTTGTTTTTAAATGACTTCTCCATATTTAATCACTATTTCCACAACAAAGATTTGTTATGCTTGGCCGATTGATCCACTTAACCGATATGGCAACAATTTTAATTCACTTCTGATTCACTTTTGATTAAAGCTTGGGGCATGCATGAAAAACAATCTAATTTTAACGGGCTTGGTGTGTTCGCTGTTTCTGACGGCCTGTGGCGGTGACAGCGATGATGGCAACCCTGTCGGCAACAGCTACGTCCCGTCTCAGTACAAAAACCTAAAAGACAACTTTACTTACGTGGCAGAACCATTGAGTGAAATTCAACGCAATGCCCTGTATGACGTCGGTTATTGGGTCGATGAAAACCCACTGATTATTTCTAATTATTCTTATTTGTATCAGGCGAGCAATCGCCAGTTCAAATCGCTGAGCTATGCCACCTCTGGACCGAATGATCGACACTGGCGCCAAAACCCAAGCACCGATTTGGTGTTTAATATCGGCCAAAACAGATGGATTGAAAGTGATGGCAGCTTGAGCATCTCCGAAGGTCCGGTCGGCACAGAGGGCATCAAAAGTCTGTATGTGAAATCCGATACTGGGGTCAATTACTACACCCTGACCGAGAAAGACTTGTCTGGACTCAGCCTCGCTCAAGGCATGAAGCAAGGTTTTGGCAATGGTCTGCAACTGCCTGACGCGATCAAAACCCGCTACTTTAGCCGAGGTGCCAAAGCCTATGCTTGGGTGCAAGACATCACCCAACCGATCTATTCGATTCAACGATCACATACCGTATTTGAATCCAGCAGCAACCTAAGTCCGATCTATAGCTGTCGTCGCATCAGTGAATATTGTACTAGCACCTCATCCAACTTAGAGCATGCAATTCGCAATCAAGGCTGGTATCTCAACACCGGCAAAAATGCATCGATTCAACTCATCGATCAGCAAACTGCCGAAGCCACCGCTTATGATGCTGAGCTAAAACAAACATTAACCTATACCTTGAACTATCAAGTTGTTGCAGCAAAACAAGGCCAACCAAAGCATTTACTATTTTCTGCGCCGAATATGCAAACCCTGAAAATGCTCCAAGATTACTTTAGTGTCGGCGATGGCCAATTGGCATGGTATGAATACGATGATCAAGTCGTGAATGGTGATTATTCACTTCCAGTCCGAGGCCAACAAAGCAGCCAGTACAGCTATAACAAAACTGCGATCAATGACATCCTGACCCAGTGGACACCACGTAAAAATCCAGTGTTAGAATAAAACTAGATTTCCATCCTGCACTAATCTCATGTCAGTTTATTAAGGATATTGAAGTTAATTCCATGATATTTGAATGAAATTTCTTTCAATATGAAGTAGATGCTTTAAATCCCTCCCAACCTCCCTTTGTCAAAGGGAGGAGCGTTGAGTATCGTATTAAGCCTTGATTTCAAAGAAATTCCCCTCTTTGAAAAAGATGAGCCATATATGGCGCAAGAAGAGAGATCTGGAACATAAGATACACGCAGCAAGTGGTATAGAAACTCAGCTTTTAAAGTTCTACTATCCTTAACTGACTGGTATTCATCCTACCCTTCCTTTTAAACAAGGAGACTGGCATCTCCAAGATTGCTAATTTACTGGCACGTAATTTGCTCAATGTCTGTCAATAACAATTTCAGGACAACAGGCATGCGAGATACTTCCCTTACAGACCCTGTCCGTGGTCTAGATCACAGCGACAACAATAGCAATCAAGCCGCCAACGAAACCTTAGAAGATTATACTTTGCGCTATGCGCCGCACAGCTTCCGTCGTTGGAGCCCCCAAGTCGTCGCCATCTCTGCGTTGGGTGGCATCGCCTATCTGGCTGACTTTTCGATTGGTGCCAGTATCGCCATGAGTTTCGGCACCACCAATGCGTTGTTTTCTATTATTTTTGCCGCACTGATTATCTTTATTACCGGCCTCCCCCTTGCCTACTATGCCGCACGCTACAACATCGATCTGGATCTGATCACGCGTAGTGCCGGTTTTGGCTACTTTGGTTCGGTGATCACCAGTATTATTTTTGCCAGTTTTACCTTTATTTTCTTTGCCCTCGAAGGCTCGATCATGGCCCAAGGCCTGCTGGTCGGGCTGGGGATTCCGCTGTGGCTGGGCTATATCATCTCGACCTTTATGGTGATCCCGTTGGTGATCTACGGCATGAAAGCACTCACCAAACTGCAAGTTTGGACCACCCCGATTTGGTTGATCCTGATGTTCTGCCCGGTGCTATACCTGTTTTATCAAGAGCCGACCTTGGTCAGCCAATTCACCCAATACACCGGTCAATCCAACTATATGCCGATGGATCTGGCGGCAATCATGCTCGGTGCCGGGATTTGTTTGGCTTTGATTATGCAGATCGGTGAACAAATCGATTACTTGCGTTTTATGCCGGCCAAAACCAAGCAAAATAGCAAAACCTGGTGGATCGCGGTGATTTCTGCAGGGCCAGGATGGGTCATTTTAGGTGCAATCAAGCAAATCATCGGTGCGTTTTTGGGCTTCTATCTGCTGACCAAACTCCCCGGCGTCAATGCCGCTGAACCGGTACAACAATTTAATGCCGTGTTTCACGACATGCTGCCGGGTTGGGTGGCGCTAACCTTGGCCGTGGTGCTGGTGGTGATTTCTCAAATCAAAATCAACGTCACCAATGCCTACTCGGGTTCACTGGCATGGACCAGTGCCTATGCCCGAATCAGCAAGCATTATCCCGGTCGTATCATCTTTGTCTTGGTCAATCTTGCCGTGGCCTTGGCCTTGATGGAAGGCAATATGTTTGCAGTACTGGGTAAAATCTTGGGCTTTTATTCGAACTTTGCCATCGCCTGGGTGGTGGTGGTGGCGACCGATATTTCAATCAATAAATATCTGCTTAAACTGTCTCCGAAACTGCCGGAGTATCGTCGTGACATGCTGTATAACTTTAACCCTGTGGGTTTGGTGGCCTTTGGCGCGGCAGCAGGTCTATCCATCGCAGCCTTCTTTGGCCTATTTGGTGAGTTCCTTGCGTCTTATTCGCCCTTGATCGCCTTGGTAGTGGCCTTTGTACTCACCCCAGTCATGGGACTGCTCACCAAAGGAAAATACTATATCAAACAAGAGAGTGACGGCATCAAAGAACCGCGTTTTGATCATGAAGGTACGCCAGTCGCCAGTGTCTACGCTTGCGTTGCCTGTCAGCAAGACTATGAACGTCCCGATGTGATGTATAGCCATCAACATCAAGGCGTGATCTGTTCACTGTGTAAAACTTTGGCGAAATGAAGTCTTAAAACAATCAAATGAAGTCATCCTAAAAGCAAAAAACTGCCCCAGCACAGTGGGGCAGTTTTTTGCTTTGCTTATATCCTTGTATTGGATGTACTTATAAACTGGATCTGCTCAAACAACTTATATGTATTCAATACGATCGCGGTATACGATCGATCTGGTCATATGCATGCTGTCTGATTTAAGCTTATAAAAGCGCTGCCTGCTGCGGTGCTGCTGTTTTAGCAGCCGTATTAAACTGATTGATATACTCAATCACGACTTTTTGAGCATCGGCGGGTAGATGATTCAGTTCCTTTAAACATGCCTCAGCATTGATATGACCTAAGCCTTGGGCCACAAAAATCCAATTCACCACATGGAAAATGCCATGCCATTGATGCTGTGCATAGCCTTGAATATCGGCCATACGCGGGCAGCGTTGTTGGAAAACCTGCTTTAAGGCCTGATAGCTTTCTGGATAAGGTGTTTGTGCCACTTTCTGCCAGAACGGTGTATCACGTCGCGGGCAATCATAGTGCATGCGTAGAAAATCCCGGACGCCTAACCAAGCACTGGCATTGGCCTGATTGAACTGAGCGATACTCAGATCTGAAACCACCCAGCCACTTTGCTTGATCACTTGCTCAAACATGCGCAGCTGCTCCAACATCTGTCCGATTGAGGTCGCCTCCAAAGGCTCAACAAAACCTGAAGCCAAACCGATCGCCATCACATTGCCTTGCCAGACCTGTTTAAAATGTCCCGGTTCAAAAGTCAGTGTACGCTGCGGCTCAATCTCGAATCCGAGATATTGCTCAACCTCATCAATGGCTTGTTGCTCCGTCGTAAACTCACTACTAAAGACATAGCCTGCACCAATACGTTCAATCAAAGGAATACGCCACATCCAACCGGATTTCATGGCCGTGGCTCGCGTGACCAGTTCTGGATGTTGACCACGATGCGGCAGATGAAATGGAATCGCTTTGTCGAGCCACAAATACTGTTTAAATGACTGCCATGCGGTCTTCAGTTTCTTGCCAATAATCAGTCGAGCAAAGCCTGAAGCATCGATTAAAAAATCCGTATCATAAGCGCCTTGATCGGTCAGCACTTGTGTCACCTGACCTGTGGCATCCAACAATACATCCTCGACTTTGGCTTGGATATGGGTCACACCACGATCCGCCGCTTTTTTGGCGAGATAGTTGGCGACACGATAACTGTCGAAATGCAGTGAGGTGGCAATACCGGGTTGGTCTTGTAGACAGGCGATGGCATCTTGTTGCGATACTCTGTTTTGAATCGCATCAAAATTCTTAACCGCCAGTGGCAACGCTGTACCTTGCGCAAGCAACGCCGAGATAAGTGGGAAATGATGCGCAACATGGTAGTCAAATGGTGACTGTTCAGGATTGACAAATAAGTGATAGAACTCATCTTCTTTAGTGCCTGTACGCCAACCTTCGTAGCAAAA
Source organism: Acinetobacter sp. (assembly GCA_030152605.1). GTDB lineage: Bacteria > Pseudomonadota > Gammaproteobacteria > Pseudomonadales > Moraxellaceae > Acinetobacter. The sequence goes on from JASLJB010000312.1 coordinate 17,788, forward strand.
GCCCCACTTTAAAGCAGCCCCAGTTTCGCGGATAAACTCACCGACGGGAAGATTGAGACGATTGAGGGTCGTGATCAGATTAATTAAACCGCCTTCCCCGACACCGACGATACCAATCGCTGGTGACTCAATCAGTTGCACCGTAATATCTTTGGCAAACATTTGCCTTAAGCTCAGTGCGGCAAACCAGCCTGCGGTGCCGCCGCCAACAATGGTGATCGTACTTGCATTGCGTAGATCTAACATAAGCCACCTATTTTATAATTTTAACTATTTAACTATTTGCTTTGAGATATACATCTCTTATGAAAAAAAGAGGAGCCGAAGCTCCTCTTTTCGCTGTGCTAATTAGGCGAGGACTAACTGGTGGTTGGCCAGCAAGGTCACTAAATCAACATTGGTATTATTTAAAGTAATCAATGTAGTGAAGTCAGTTCCAACCCCATCTCGATTGACTTGGACCACGGTATTGGTGCCATCAAAGGTTGCAGTCAAGTATTGGTCAATGGTCGCACCTGCCGACATCGTTGCCACGCCATTAATATAACTGGCTTGGTTTTCAGTCGTTCCGGTGAAGCCTTGGAGTAGATCACTCACATCGATGCGATCTGCATTGGTTGTCGCCTCCCAAGTTCCGACAAAGAATCCATTGGCTTGATCCGAACCATTCCCCCCTGTTGGGTCTGCAGCATTAAGTAATTTATACAGCAAGGTATCATTTCCACCATTGTTTAGATTAAAGGTGTCATTCCCTCCCCGACCTTCGAATTGGTCATTGCCTGTACTATCGGTGAATACATCATTACCACCAGCACCGGCAATACCTTCGATATTGACAAACTTGGCCTGTCCAAATCCTGTGTTTTGAACACCTGTATTACTCAAGTCAATCGTTAATGCAGTATTGCCCGCCAACTTATAATCGACGATATCCAGACCACCATTGTTGGTCCAATTCCATACCCCTGAAACCAACTGACTTCCACCTGCGCCGTTATATACATGTGTCCCAGCTGTGGCAAAGAAGGTATCGTTATAACCTGTACCCACTATACCCAATTGGTTGCTTGCATCTGTAGCAGCAGTTGCAACCGTTGAAGCTAGCGCACCATTCTCAGCAGTCAAAATATAACTGTGATTTTTTTCTACTGCTTTGAGACCAGCCCATGTCGTATTGACGTTTTCAATGCTATTGACATTGGTACCAAAAGTGATCGAACTGACCCCGCCAAAGTCATTACCATGCGATAGCAACACCGCACTATATGACTTCGTCGCATCAAGGCCGTAGAAATATACCAATCCAGTTGAGTTTTGCGTATTGACGCCTCCCTGAGGGTTAATGATTTGCGTGGCCACCACTTGACCTGTGGCTTCATCGACGAGTGCAACCGTATTGCCAAAGTAAGCATTGATGCCATTTTTATCCAATATACGCAGAATAATACTGGTGCCATCAGCAAGCACAGAGGTGTTTTCAACATAGCTAGTTGTTCCGCCTCGTGAACGAAACACCACTAGATCCAAATCACCATCCCAATCAATATCAATAACTTGTGCACCACTTACAACACTTGTTGAACTCATATTTGCCTGAGTAACAATGGTTTGTGCTGTCCAGTTCACTTGACCATTGGCTGCTGTACCTCCATTCATCCAAAGGATGCCTTTGTTATCTGGACTATTCAATTGAGCTGTAGTTGTACCTTGTGAAATACCAGAGACCTCAATAAAGTCCATTCTCCCATCACCATTCCAATCAACGGCTAAAGAAGTATTGCTGTTGGTATTATCGGTAAGTGTTTGAACATTCGAAGCAGTACCTACACCATTAGCACTACTGGTGAAGTTACCTGTACCATCATTATAGTAAATCTGGGTCGCTGCTTGACCAGTAGCACCCGTCATTCCTGCAACGACCAAATCCATATAGCCATCGCCATTAAGATCTGCCCAAGTCAGTGTGACATATGGTGTTGGGTTGCCTTGAGTTTCATTATCTCCTGCAAAAACGCCTGTCAGCGTTTGGGTATTGGTTAGAGTAGTTTGACCGGTAACGGATACACCATTCTCAACAAAAACCAAGCGATTTGATAGACCCGTACTTCCGCCAGAATTGGTGGTATTGGTTCCAAATGTACCGTGATAAACAATGTCAACAAAACCATCATTATTAAAGTCAACACCTGAAATTTCACGGTCCGGTGTCGCATTATTGGTATTCGTTGGTGCAACACCATTTTGTTGGTTATTGCTCCAAACATAGGCACCGGACTTCTGATAACCAGTGATCGTACCATTGGTATTGAGCACAAATGTCGAGTTATACCCCCCTGCTGATTGCGCATCATTTGGTGTTTGATCACCATACACGATATCAACAAAACCATCGCCATCGATATCAATGCCTGCAACTCCGCCATACCAAACAAAAGTATTTGCATTCGGGTTATTGGTTGCTCCAGCCACACCGACAGAACCGACCTGAAAAGTCGTATAGGTACCATCAGCATTAAGTTTGAATGACTGCTGACCATTACCATAGCTAGTATCTGACCCTAGAACATCCATTCTTCCATCACGATCAAAATCGATGAAGGTCGACTGTTGTTGCTGATCTGGCCCAACCAAAGTAACTTGACTAAAATTACCTAAAGTTTGTGCATTAGTCGCATTTTGAGTAAATACAGTCGAATTGCTCAGTAAACGCCAAGCCCCATCCTCTCCAATGGTCAATGCTGTACCCGAGTTTTGCGAACTCGCTGCAGTTGCTGTGATAGAAATCGCAGGTGAAGCAACAATATTTAATTCGTTCGTACTATTGTCTTTAGCGACATTTCCTGCGGTATCTTTTAATACTGCAGCAACATCATAGACACCAACCGCTAAGGCATTGCTATTCGGAATCTGCACATACCAAGTACTGTTGAGATAATCTATAACGACATCACCTGTCTGCGAACTGTAGGTAACACCATTTACCGTGACCTCAAGATATTCACCTGTTTCAACTTTCAAATCCAAACTACCGCTGACAATTGGTGTACTATCCGTGGTGGTCTCATTATTAACAGTTATCACAAGATTCACAGTAAAGCTAAAATTAGTACTTGGCGTACCACTGTTTCCTGCATTATCAACCACAATCGCATGATAGCTATATGTCGTCGCATCAATTAAGTTATCTAACTGATAAGTCCATGTTGTACCTGTTGGCACCACATAACCGACTAGCACATTATTACTATCATATAGTGCCAATTGCTGATCAGCTGCTAACGGTGCACTGATTGTTCCGTTTAACATCGGTGTACGATCGTCTGTCGAGGTGCCAGATCCATAGTTACCTTGGTTTGGACCCACATCATCCGTATAACTCACGATGACTGCAGTTTGTGTTGGCGGCGCTGTGTTGTAATCCTGACTTGCAGTCGCAGCATTGTTTGGATTACCTGCTGCATCGGTTGCATTACCCGCTGCAACATCGACCGTGATGGTGCCCGTAGTATTCACTGTTGGCGTCACCAACAAGGTATAGGTCCGCGCATCAATCTGGGTAAATGCACCAGCTGTACCGCCAGTCACCACGATATCACCGACGATAAAATCAGTCACATCTTTGTCGAAACTAAAGGTAAAGGTGACTGGGCCATTGGTGACTGCAGCTGTGACATCATCGGTAATGGATAAAGTCAACGGTGTAAGATCCGTCGTAAAGCCACCATTTGTTGCATCCAATACCGCACCAGTCCCTAAGTTACCCGCAAGGTCGGTATAGCTGTTATCCGCCACGGTGAGGCTCGGCTGCGCTGTACCCGCTTGGGTAAAGGTCGCGGTCCAGGTGATGTTATCTGTCGTGGTTAATCCACTCAGTGTTCCACCCACTTGCGCCACTTTAGTCGCATCAAATCCAACCACGGCCTCACTAAAGGTAAAGGTCACGGTGGTGCTTTCACCCGCAGCCAGCAGTACATCACTGGCAGTGATCGCAAGTGTTGGTGGTGTGGTATCCGTAACAAAGCCACCATTTGTTGCATCCAACACTGCACCAGTCCCTAAGTTACCGGCTAGATCGGTATAGCTGTTATCTGCCACGGTGAGACTCGGCTGCGCTGTACCCGCTTGGGTAAAGGTTGCCGTCCAAGTGATGTTATCTGTCGTGGTTAATCCACTCA
>JASLJB010000317.1 GCA_030152605.1 Acinetobacter sp.
GGCCAATTCATCATCTTCGGGACGTGGTCTTTTGTTGGGTGCAGTGACCGCTTTGCTGTGCTTATCGCGGATCACCGAGGGGAAGGTCCAAGAGGCATAACGCACCACCAATACCGCAAAGGCCAAGATCAGGATCGAACCGGTAATGATGACCAGATCCATGCTAGCTTTGTGCTCATGTTGAATGTCAGAGATCAGCAGTCGGGTCAGTGCCGTGATTGCAACATAAATCAAAAACCGCACCGGCATATGGTTGGTCTTAAAATAGATTCCGACCATGGCACCGAGTTCTAAATAGATAAATAACAGCAAGATATCATCGATCGTGGCATATTGTTTAACTGTGAGGATATCGATCACGGTATGCATTGCTGACCACGCCACCATACAGCCGATGATAAACAGCGCGATATAGTGAAAAGCTTCAACGGCCAAGTTGCCGCAGCGATCTAGCCAAGTTTCTATTTTTTGTATTTTAGGGTCTTGCTTCGACATGATTGTTCTCTTTTAATGGCGAGATATTGATTCAAAAGATAGCAAGTTTCATGCACATATCAACAAAGTTTGTGCTGTAAGTTAAGGAAAATGCCCCATGTATCAACCTACACATTTTAAGCAAGACGATCTCGAAGTCTTATATCAATTGATCCAACAATATCCACTTGCAACCCTGATCGTGCTGGTAGACGGTGTGCTTGAGGTCAATCACATTCCAGTTGAATGGGTGGCGGATGCTTCGAACTTAGGCGTGTTGAAAGGACATATTGCCAAGGCCAATCCTTTGGCGGACTTGTTAGTACAGGAAAGAGAAGCATATTTGGTTTTTCATGCCGAGCAACAGTATATTTCACCGAATGGCTATGTCAGTAAAGCCATCGATCACCGCGCGGTACCGACATGGAATTATCGTGTGGTGCATGTCAAAGGTCAGATTAAACGTGTGGAGGATGAAAAGTTTTTGAGAGGGGTGTTGGCACGATTAACACGTCAGCATGAAGCTTCAGAAACAACCCCTTGGACGATGTCACAAGCGCCTAAAGACTACATTCGCTCAGAGCTCAAGGAAATCGTCGGCATTGAAATTCAGATTGCAGCGATCACAGGGAAATTTAAATTAAGCCAAAACCAATCCGAAGCCAATGCGCAAAGTGCCGCACAGCATTTGGAGCAAACGGCCCCTGTTATGGCTAAGCTGATCCGAGAAAACCATCCATCCGAAATTCAAAATCCAAAAAAAACGCCTGAATAATCAGGCGTTTTTTACACAGTAAACCGCGTCACTGCAGAAAAATATTAAGACTGGGTGGTGAAGTAGTCTGGGCTAAAGCTCATGACCAATTCGCTACCGGCTTTAATTTTCATAATGCGTGACGTCAGCTCTGGCAAGATGCGTTGGATAAAGTAGTGTGCCAAAGACAGTTTGTTTTGATAGAACTCAGCAGATTGACCATGTGCTGCCTTGGCGATCTTGGCAAACATATAAGTAAAGCTGAGTAGACCCACCGCATGTAGATAATCAATCGCAGCGGAGTTGGCAAAGTCTGGGTTTTCTTTGGCATTGTTGATGATGTAGTGCGTCACCATTTCAATCTCAGTCGCCACGTCTAAGGTCGCGTCTTTGATGAAGTTCAAATCCGAATCCAACTCATTGGCAAAGTCACGGATTTCAGTCAAATACTCATCGATATATTCACCACCACAACGGATGGTTTTACGACCGATCAAGTCCTGTGCCTGTACACCGTTGGTGCCTTCATAGATTTGCGCAATACGCAGATCACGTACGCACTGTTCCATGCCCCATTCACGGATATAACCATGTCCGCCAAAGCACATTTGTGCATCGATGGTGGCTTGGAATGCAGTATCTGTGAGATAAGCTTTGGCGATCGGCGTGAGCAAGGCCACACGGTTGTTGGCTTTGGCCACCGCTTCAGGATCAGTCGAGAACTTGGTGATATCCAGTTGCTGACCGACATAGACGGCAAATGCGCGTGATGCTTCATTGTTGGCACGTACGTTTAACAACATGCGACGCACATCGCCGTGCACCAAGATGCTGTCTGCCGGTTGGTTTGGCGATTTTGCACCTGTTGCACTGCGGCCTTGGAGACGATCCGTGGCGTACTGTGCTGCATTTTGATAAGCAAACTCAGATGCGCCGAGACCTTGGATACCCATAGAGAGACGTTCATAGTTCATCATCACGAACATTGCAGCCAGACCTTCGTTTTCTTTGCCGACCAAATAACCTTTGGCAGCATCAAAGTTCATCACACAGGTTGCAGAGGCTTTGATGCCCATCTTGTGTTCGATTGAGCCTGGGCCTGCGCTGTTACGTTCGCCGAGTGAACCATCGTCGTTAACCAAGAATTTCGGTACGATAAACAGTGAAATACCACGTGAACCTGCAGGTGCATCTGGTGTTTTAGCCAAGACCAAATGAATGATATTTTCCGCGAGATCGTGGTCACCGCCGGTAATAAAGATCTTGGTGCCGGTGATGTTATACGAACCATCTGCATTTGGCTCCGCCTTGGTTTTAATGATGCCAAGATCGGTACCTGCATGAGGTTCAGTCAAACACATGGTGCCTGACCATTCGCCGGTATAAATTTTAGGAAGATAAGTTTCTTTTTGCGCTTGTGAAGCATAGCTATTCAGCGCCATACCTGCACCAACAGACAGCAGTGGATACAGCATAAATGATGGGTTGGTTGCAAACAGCATTTCATCGGCAAGCACAGTCAACATTTTCGGCATGGCTTGGCCACCCCATTCTTCTTCTGCACCTAGACCAATCCAGCCGCCTTCAGCATATTGCTTAAATGCTTGTTTAAAGCCTGCAGGGGTGGTGACCTGACCGTCTTTAAATGTTGCGCCTTCTTCATCGCCGGTGCGATTGAGCGGAAGGGTAATGTTTTGTGCAAACTTGGCCATTTCTTCAAGAATAGCTTCTGCAGTGGCAGCATCGACATGAGCGAGATTTTCATTGGCTTGCCAGAATTGCTCGGCATTAAATACCTCATTCAAGATAAAGCGCATATCAGCAAGCGGTGCATTATAAATTGGCATAACGGGTCCACCTATAAGGTCTAAATCAATCAAGTTAAGTCATGTGAGCTGAATGCTTAGCATACAGACTAAGCAATTTGTCCTCAAACAACCCAATCTTAAAGTGCGTAAATGAAATTATTCAACTTTATGACCACGCGTCCACAAAAAAGCAGCGTGATAAAAATCCATTTCTCGAATCTAATGATCGTTTTATCATCAATGATGAGTCGGTTTTAAGTTCATTAAATTTATTAAAATCATCCTTTTATAAAGAAAAAGGACGGCCAATGCTATGGCTGTCCTTTTCTTTTGTCGAGTACAGTTATGTCACTCGATTAGAATGCAAAGTGATCAGCATTCAATGACATCAATGGCTCAAGTCCACCTTCAATCACGTCAACGTGTGAACGAACACGTGGCAAGATTTTCTTGAAGTAGAAACGTGCTGTGGTGATCTTGGCGTTGTAGAAATCTACATCGGTGCTACCCGCAGCGATTTGTTGCTGTGCAACCAATGCCATACGTGCCCAGAGGTAACCCAAAGTCACATAACCGGCAAAGTACAAGTAGTCAACAGCGGCTGCGCCAACTTCATCTGGGTTTTGCATCGCACGCATACCGATTTGCATGGTGAGATCGCCCCATTCTTTGTTAAGTGCTGCCAATGGCTCAACAAATTGTTTCATGTCGGCATTGTCTTTGTTGCTTTCAACAAATTTATGAATGATCTTGGTGAAGTCTTTAAGCATCGCACCTTGGGTTTGTAAGACTTTACGACCTAACAAATCAAGCGCTTGAATCTCAGTGGTACCTTCGTATAAACAAGCAATACGGGTATCACGAACGATTTGCTCCATGCCATGCTCAGAAATAAAGCCATGACCACCAAAGACTTGTACACCGTGTTTCGCAGATTCTGAACCAGTTTCAGTCAAGAATGCTTTTGCGATTGGGGTGAGCAAAGACAAGATGTTGTCTGCGAACTTACGCTCTTCTTCAGTTTCGCCTTGTTCAACGATGTCCGCATATTGAGACAATAGGTAAACTAGGGCACGACCACCTTCAGCAAAGGCTTTTTGCGTCAACAACATGTTGCGGACAGCAGGGTGGACGATGATTGGATCTGCTTCTTTTTCAGGTGCTTTCGGACCTGACAATGAACGCATCGCCAAACGATCTTTGGCATAGGCCAATGCGCCTTGGAACGAACCTTCAGATGCAGCCAAACCTTGAACCGCTGTACCGATACGTGCTGTGTTCATAAATGTGAACATGCAGTTGAGGCCGCGGTTTTCAGGTCCGATCAAGAAACCTTTTGCATGGTCAAAGTTGATCACGCAAGTGGCGTTACCATGGATGCCCATTTTGTGTTCGATCGAACCACAATGTACTGCGTTACGGTCGCCCATGCTGCCATCGGCATTGACGTTGAATTTCGGCACGATAAACAGTGAAATCCCTTTGGTGCCTTTTGGTGCACCCGGAAGACGCGCCAAGACGATATGGATGATGTTATCCGCCATGTCGTGCTCGCCTGCGGAGATAAAGATTTTCTCACCGCTGATCGCATAGCTACCGTCTGCATTTGGCTCGGCTTTACTGCGGATGATGCCCAAGTCTGAACCTGCATGAGATTCGGTTAAGCACATGGTGCCGGTCCACTCACCAGACACTAATTTCGGTAAATATACTTGTTTTTGTTCGTCAGAACCGTGATGTTCGATGGTACGTACTGCACCGTGAGACAGACCAGGGTACATGCCCCAAGACCAGTTGGCTGCACCGACCATTTCTGAAATTGTGGTCGCGAGTGAACCCGGAAGACCTTGACCGCCGTGTGCTTCAGGCACTGCCAACGATGGGAAACCGAGTTCGATATATTTTTGATAAGCTTCTTTAAAGCCTGTTGGTGTAGTCACGACGCCATCATTCCAAGTACAACCTTCGCGGTCGCCAGATTGGTTGATTGGAGAAAGTTCGTTTTCACAGAAATCGGCTGCTGCTTCTAAATATTGATCAACCAATTCACGACTTACGGTGTCTTTGAATGCAGGGAGTTTAGAATAATGTTCTTCAGCATTTAATAATTCATGCAAGACAAATTGCATATCACGTAAGGGCGCTTTGTATTGTGGCATAGCTGATTCCTCAATACTGGTTAAACCAGATTCAATTTTTTAAAATTAATTAATGCCAATGGCATCTCATTTGATGGGATACATCCTGCAACATCTATCGCTGAGGTACAAGCATTTAAGCCTAGATTCTCTGTGACTGTAAAGTCAAAAAAAAATAGTGCGAATAACTTAAGTGCTTTGAGTGTAAATGCTTTTAGCCTATTTCCAACGAAACAAAATGTCAAAATCGTAAAAATGTATGTCCATAAAAAAAGACGCGAAATGCGTCTTTTAAACAATGGATTGGCAGGCAGAGCCGTCGCCCTTTTCGGTGAAACATTGCGCGATAGAGCGGCTGATCGATCTGATGAAACATCGATGGATCGATCAGGTCATCGATCGCGCCATCTTGGGTTCACGATTAAGCTTGAGTTACTGTCGGTTGTAACGCTGCTTTAAGGGTGTTGAGGTCAGGTTTAAACGTGATGCTGCACTGACCTTTGATGTCTTTTTCACCCATTTTGACCTGCATGGCTTTGCCTTGAGGCTGACCTTCGCAGGCTTTTTGTACCGCTGTCCATTGGGCTTGGCGTTGCTCACGTTTGGCTTCAAACTGAGCTTGGCGTTGTTGACGCTGTTCAGCATTCAACTGACGATGTTGCTGACCTTGCATACTTTGCTGCATGCCGTGGTTCCGATCGCCACGGCCTTGCTGCCCATGATCTCGATACTTCGCTTTGGCCTGTTGGTCTGGCTTAAACATCATCTGACATTGTCCAGAGACGACTTGGTCACCGGCCTTGAGCTGAACCGACTGTCCGAGCGCTTTGCCATCACAGGCCTGTTGCATATCTTTAAACAGTTGTTTGCGGCCAGCGGATTGCTGTTTCCATTGTTGTTTTTGTTCTGGGGTCATATTGCGATCGTGATGTCCACGATGCGCTTGACCTTTGTGATATTGCCCATCCGGGCTGCCATGTTGGTGCTGTTTTTCTGCTTTGCCATGCTGAGTGGCGGTGGATTGGCAGGCAGTCAGTGTTGCCACTGCGACCAAACTTAAACTGATAAGACCGAGGCGGGATGTCATATTCATGCTTGAGATTCTCACTGAATGACCACGTTAATCGCGTAAATAAGTGGATAAGTAAAATGATGTACGAGCCAAGTCGGCATCTAGAATGCGTTAAAGATTAAGTAATAATGATGAAGAAACAATGTAGGGTTTTTCGAGTCAATGTTGGTTAAAATACGGAAATAGCAGGAATTGTGAGACAGAATTTGAAACCCCGCCGCATCCCGATTGC